>CAZNBF010000006.1:20238-27394 GCA_964571325.1 uncultured Acidimicrobium sp. | reverse complement strand
GGTGACGGTGCTGGGGCAGCAAGTCAGTTTGCTGTGGATTGTGATTGGCGCGGCGTTGGTGGTATTTATGCAGGCCGGTTTCGCACTGGTCGAGACTGGTTTTACGCAGGCAAAAAATGCGGCGCATGTGGTGAGCACAAACTTTGCCATTTTTGGCTTGGGGTTCATCGGGTTCTATCTCGTGGGGTTCGCATTTTCTTTCGGCGGGTTTTCCTATTCCGCTTTTGGAATGGATGCTGCAGTTGGTAGCCCGCTCATTGGCAGTGGCGACTGGATCTTCTTGTGGAAGGGTGGTTGGGCGTTAACCGGAGATGCAGTAACACCGGCCGCAATCGGCTTCTTTTTGTACATGGTTGCATTCATGGACACCGTTGCCACAATTCCAACTGGGTCGATGGCCGAGCGCTGGAAGTGGAGCAGCTTTGTACTGTGGGGCTTTTTCTGCGGCGCAATTTATTACCCAATCATCGCGGCTTGGACTTGGGGCGGCGGCTGGCTTGCAAAAACATGGAGCTCGATGTCGCTTGGCGCCGGCTATGTGGATTTTGCTGGCTCGGGTGTTGTGCACCTCGTAGGAGGTGTGGCAGCACTAACAGGAGCAATTGTCCTTGGCCCACGAATCGGCAAATTTGGTGCCGACGGCAAACCGCGCACGATTGCCGGACACCACGTCCCAATGGCAATGCTCGGAACGTTCATTTTGTTGTTCGGATGGTTTGGCTTTAATGCAGCCAGCACGTTTGCCGCAACAGACGTGCAATTTGCGGTTGCTGCAACCAACACAGCAATTGCCGGTGCCTTCGGTTCGATCGCCGCGATGTTGTACATCACTCGAAAGACGGGCAAGCCAGACCCAGGGATGATGGTGAATGGAATGCTTGCAGGCCTGGTGGCAGTTACCGCGCCGTGTGCATTTATTTCGCCATGGGCCGCAGCGGTAATCGGAACTGTTGCTGCAATCTTGATCATCGAATCGGTGTACTTCTTCGAACGTCGAGGAATCGACGACCCAGTCGGTGCCATTTCCGTGCACGGAGTGGGCGGACTATTCGGCACGTTGAGCGTGGGCATCTTTGCCAACGGAACGTACGGTGCTGGTTGGAACGGGTCGTCAAGCGAGGGAGTGAAGGGCATCATTAAGGGTGACTGGGGCCAACTTGGCGCCCAGGCCGTTGGTGCCGTCACCATCGTCGTTGTATGCGGAGCGGTTTCGTACGCATTCTTCGCCTTGCAGAACAAGTTCACAAAGGGTGGCATTCGCTCTAAAGCCGAAGACGAAATTGCTGGCCTCGACTTGGCAGAGATGGGTGTGCTTGCATACCCTGAATTTCAGGGTTCGCACAAGTAAGCAAAACGTGCAGCGCTTGGTGCCGTCGTTGTCACCGAGCGATGAAATCGCCGAGAACTCGAGTTGTTCTACCCAGTGACAACTCGAGTTCTCGTGCAGTTCCATAACTCGTGCTTGGGTCTTTCAGCATTGCAATCACATCTCTGATCACCCAGCCGTTTCGTTTATCCACCCAGGTTGGCATTACTTGAGGGCGATCAAAACTTATTTTTCCCGAAGGACGCTTCGTCAGTTTGATTGTGGCGATTACTGCGTCCTGACTGTTTGCTGGCCAGCGTTCGTCTGTTGGCAAATTTGAGAGCACGTTGCCAAGCCCATACATCACCCACACGCCATTGACTTGCTCGATCGGTTGCACAACATGTGCGTGGTGACCAACGATGAGGTCGACTAAGCCAGATGCTGTCAGTGTTTCTGCAATACCTGTTTGCATCGAATTTGCCTGCGACTCCTTTTCGTTGCCCCAGTGCATGCTGACGATGGTTGCCTCCGAGCCAAGTTGGCGCGCACGTTCGGCGTCGCGCAAAATTCGGTCGGGGTTGATGACGGCAGATCGCCACTCTTGGCCTTCCGGCAACTTGAGGCCGTTGTAGCTAAAGGTGTACGACAAAAAGCAGAGCCGAACGCCTTTCACCTCGACGATGCGTGGCTCAATCTCGTCTGGTGTGCGTGCCATGCCGGATTGATCGACGCCATTTTCGAGCAGTGCGTTTACGGTTGCATCTATCCCGTCGAGCCCACGATCGTAGGTGTGATTGCTTGCGGTTGAGCAGCGATCAAAACCTGCATTGGCAATGGCGGTTACAACTTCTTTAGGCACACCGAAGAATGGAAACGCAGAAAGCGCCTCGCCCTCTGGCGCAATGGGTGTTTCAAGGTGGCACATTGCCAGATCCACACTTTTTACAAATTGCTTCACGTCTTCAAACATCGGCGTGAAGTCGTATTCGGCCGCGAGGCCCTTTGACTTGGCGGTGCGCTGTGCTTGCTCGATGAGGGGGGTGTGCGTAAGTACGTCACCCGTAAACGCAAACGAAATATAGGTGTTTGGGTCTGGCGCGGTGGTGGTCGTGGGCTTTGCGACAGGGGGCTGTTCGGAGCACGCGGTTAATGCAATTGCAAGAACGGCAACAACGAGTAAACGGCTGCGCGACACGCAACCAATCTATTGCTGTTCGTTACAAAGGGTTTGCAGCAATGAATTCGACAATGATGTTGGCAAGCTGCGGGCCCTGGTTCTCCTGTAAGAAGTGGCCGGCACCAACAACGGTCGTGTGTGGTTTGCCTGCGGCACCAGGAACTTCGCGGATGAATTGCTTTTCGGCCCCGGCGGTGACCGGGTCTGTATCGCTGAATGCGCACAGGAATGGTCGCTCGAATTTGCGCAAGACACCCCACGCGATTTCGTTGTCTTTGTTGGATGGATCGTCGATGGTGACAGGGACGAAAGTTGGGAAGATCCGTGCACCGCTCTTAAATGTTTCGTCGGGGAACGGCGCGTCGTACGCCGCGATTTCTTCTGGGCTCAGCGCGCTCAGGCTTCCCATGTTGACAATTTTTCCTACTTCGAACACGGGTGTTGTCTGTGAAAAATTGCGCCACTGCATAAACGCGTCGTTGGAAGAGAAGTCAACCTTTTTCCCCACTGGCAAACCGGTGTTGCCGATGACCACTCGGTCGAAGCGCTCGGGCGCTGCGGCGACGATACGCAGGCCGATCAGGCCGCCCCAGTCTTGGCCGAAAAAAGTGATGTGCGTGAGGCGAAGTTTGTCGATCAGAAGCTCGTGCATCCAAGCAACGTGTCGGGCATATGAGTAGTCAGTTTGTTCTGTTGGCTTATCGGATCGACCGAAGCCAACGAGGTCGGGAGCAATGACGCGGTGGCCGGCTGCAACCAAGACGGGAATCATTTTGCGATAGAGGTAGCACCACGATGGTTCGCCATGCATCAGTAACACGGGGTTTGCATCGCGCGGGCCTTCGTCGATGTAGTGCACCCGCAATGTGCCTTGCTGGCCATCGCTGATTTCTGCATAGTTGGGTGCGAAGTTGTAACCCGCCAAGTTGGCGAAGCGCTCATCTGGTGTGCGAAGTGTTTTCATTGAAGGCTCCCTATTGTCAGAGTGATGTAGTGGTGAGGTCGTCACCGAGAATGATCTCGCCGGAGAAATGCGCAGCAGCTAACGCACGCCATTCCTCTTCCTGGCCTGGCTGAATGCTTGGTACATAGTGAGTCAGAATGAGTTTCTTGACCCCTGCGCGCTGGGCGGTTTGTGCTGCTTGCTCAACTGTGGAGTGATAGTCGAGAATGTCAAGAAATCGTTTGTTCTTAACAAGGCTTACCAAGTCGGCGCGAAGCACGGTCTGCACGTAGCCATCGGCACCCTTGCAAATTTCGTCGAGTGCTTCACAGGGAATGCCGTCGCCACCGAGAACAACAGACTTTCCGTCATGTTCGATGCGGAAAGAAACGGTTGGCTCAACGGGTGCGTGGTTTGTTTTGCCAACCAAGATTTTTGTTTCGCCCACACTGAATGACATGCCCGGCTGTACTTCGGTGACAATGATCTTTGGCTGCCATGTGAGTGTGTCGGGATGATGCGCAAGGCGGTAGCTGATGTCTGGCGCAAGAGCGGCAAGTGTTGCATCAACTACTTCTTGTGTGCGCGGCGGGCCGTAAATGTGCAGCGGCGTTTCCGACTGGCTCATGATGTAGTGCGTAGTGATGACATCGTTGAGGTCGGTGAGGTGGTCGCTGTGTAGGTGCGTGATCAAAACAGCATTCAAGAAGATGGGCAGTGTTCCCGCAGCGGTAAGACGCATCACTACCGCGCGGCCTGCGTCAACCAAGATGGTGGTGTTGCCGGCCTTTACCAATGTGGCTGGACCGCCGCGCTTTGGGTCTGGCATTGGGCTACCTGTACCGAGCAGAGTGATGTCCATGTTTTCCCCTTTTGGTGTTGTATCAATTGACAACCTAGCAAACTATTTGCATACACTATGAGAAAACTTATCCCAGTGTAAGTATGGGCTGATGGAGAATCATGAACGCTAAGAAACACCCTGGCGAACCCAACTTCGCGGGCACCATTTCCGACACGTATCAAACATCGACTCCCGCATGGCCGGATTTACCGCAAGGCCTTGGCGGCGCCAATGTGATCACCATTGTTTTTGATGACATGGGTTTTTCTCACCCAAGTTGTTTTGGCAGTTCAATTCCAACACCCAATATCGACCGACTCGCGCAAAATGGTTTGCGATACACGGGCTTTCACACCACTGCGCTGTGCTCGCCATCGCGCGCAAGTTTGTTGACAGGGCGCAATCATCACTCGGTGGGAATGCGCGGGGTCTCAAACTGGAACACGGGTTTTCCAAACATGCGTGGAGGCATCACTCCTCGTGCCGCAACGATGGCAGAAGTGTTGCGACAGCAGGGTTATGCAACGCTTGCCGCCGGAAAATGGCACTTGGCACCGATGGAGGAGTGCACGGCCGCAGGACCCCACACCAATTGGCCGCTGCAAAAAGGTTTCGATCGTTTCTACGGTTTCCTCAATGGCGAGACCGATCAGTTTTACCCCGAACTAACGCAGGACAATCAACACATTCTCCCGCCGCGAACACCGGAAGAGGGATATCACCTCACAGAAGACCTGATTGATCAATCGACCACATGGATTCGCGATTTGGTTTCGGTTCGTCCCGACAGACCGTTCTTCTTGTATCTCGCTTTCGGTGCTCAACATGCACCGCATCATGCGCCCGACAGTTATCTCGCAAAGTGGCGTGGTCGTTTTGATGAAGGCTGGGATGTTCATCGTGCGCAATGGTTCGCGCGTCAGATTGAGATGGGCATTGTTCCTCCCGACACCGTGTTGTCGCCTCGCAACCCCGGCGTTCGGCCATGGGATGAGCTAACAGTTAACGAAAAACTTTTTGCTTGTCGACTGCAAGAAGCATTTGCTGCGATGTTGGATCACACCGACGCCCAGATTGGTCGACTGCTGCAGTTTTTGGATGAACGCAACCTCACCGACAACACCATGATCATGTTGCTCTCCGACAATGGTGCAAGCCGCGAAGGTGGGCCGCAGGGAGTAATGGACGAATGGAGCTTCTTTAACGCCGAATGGGAAAATGTGGACGACATTGTTGCCAATCGTCTCGACGACATTGGAACGAAAAATGCGCACTCCAACTATCCATGGGGCTGGTCGCAAGTAGGCAACACGCCAAGCCGTTGGTACAAGTCGCAAACATACGGCGGAGGCATTCGCGACTCATTGGTTATTCAGTGGCCAAAAGGCATTCAGCAGCCTGGCGGAATTCGGCCACAGTTTTGCCACATCACCGATTTGGCGCCAACGGTGTACGACGCGCTCGGCATTGCAACGCCTTCTGTAGTCAATGGCCATGAGCAGATGCCAATGCATGGCCAGAGCCTTGCGTACACGTTTGGCGATACAAGTCGCACAACCCAGCGCGGCCCGCAGTACTTCGAGATGATGGGCCATCGCGCAATCTGGGCCGATGGATTTAAGGCGGTCACGTTCCACGATCAGGGAGTGCCATACGACAAAGATTTGTGGAGTTTGTACAAACTCGATGAGGATTTTTCGGAAATGCACGACTTGTCGTCTACTCATCCCGAAAAACTGCAAGAAATGATTGCGTTGTGGTGGAGCGAAGCCGAACGATTTGGCGTGTTGCCGCTGGACGACCGCGGTATCGAAATCTTCGGCTCAAAGTCCAGGCCGGGTTCGCCGCACTACGGAAACACCTACACGTATTACCCACCAATTGCGCACATTCCTTCTGACGCTTGCCCAATGCTCAGCGGCCGTGCATGGACGCTGACAGTGGATGTTGTTATTGGTGACGCACCAGCCGAGGGCGTCATCTATGCGCGCGGCGGCCACAACATTGGGCACTCATTTTTCATTAAAGATTCGGTGCTTCACTTTTATTACAACGCACTCGGCAAGCATCAGCGTGCAAGTGCCCCAATTTCACTCACGAAAGGCGAGCATCAGTTGTCGGCACGTTTCGACCGCGAAGGCGATACGGGAACGATGGTGCTCTTGGTGGACGGAAAGGAAGTCGGGTCCGTGCATATTCCCAAAATCATGCGCATACTCGGTTCCATGGGAATGGATCTTGGTTGCGATCGGTTGTCGCCAGTCGCGCCCGATTATGTAGCGCCCTTTCCGTTTAATGGTTCTATAACAAAAGCTCATTTTGAAATCAGAAGCAAACCAACCAAGGCCGACGTCGACGCAATTTTGCGCGCCGAGGCAGCGAAGGAGTAGTCATGTCAAACGAACTCATTTTGGATTCGCTGCAGCGACGAATGAAGGCATTGCATTCGTTGTACGACCAGGCGCTCGACACGATGACGATTGACCACGTCAATCATTTCGAGCGCGAAGGAGTGCTTCCCATCGCATTCAGCCTCTTCCACATCACCAACATGATCGATGCTTCGTTTATGTTGATCACCGGCGCCACACCTGTTTGGAACGACGAATGGAATGCGCGAGTGCAACCGTCAATCGCTGACCATGGCAAACATAAAACGGTAGAAGAAATGATTGGCCAACGGATTGGCAACTACGAAGCATTCCAAGAATATTTGCAAACAGTTTTTGGGCGAGTGCACGAATGGCTTGCGACACTCGACCCGAACGAACTTACCCGCGTGGTTATTGCGCGGCCGTTTGGCCCTCAGATTGCCAGCACATACAGCGCGCGTGTTGCCGGCGAGGTTGGCATCACCGTGCTTGATGCAGTGGAGTGCTGGAT
>CAZNBF010000006.1:17472-20138 GCA_964571325.1 uncultured Acidimicrobium sp. | reverse complement strand
GGCATGTCGAAACCAAGCTGATCGAAATTGATGAGGTTGATGTCGGCTTTTTTGCCTGGCGCAATAACGCCGCGGTCTAGTAGGCCATGCAATTGCGCAGTGTGTTGCGTTTGGCGATACACGATGTGCTCGAGAGAAAGCTTCGGCCCGCGCGTGCGGTCGCGAACCCAGTGCGTGAGCATGAACGTGGGCATACCGCCGTCGCAAATTGCGCCGCAATGAGCGCCTGCATCGCTGAGGCCGTTTCGTGTTTGCGGGTGCTGCATCATCTCGTACGTCATCGATAAGTCGCCATACATGTAGTTGAAAAACGGCGAGTAGATCATGCCCTTGCCATCGTTGGAGAGCAGGTGGTCCACGATCAACTGCATTGGGGGAACACCAAGCTTCTTCGCCTGTTCGCCGATGCAAGTGGAGGGGTGCGGCTCGTAGTCGATGTTGGCTGTGGTCACTGTGTACATACGCTTGAGCGCGTTTGTTACCAGTGCCTTATAGAAGTTGTCGTCTGGTACTTCGGTAATAAAGCGCGCACGCCGTGTTGGCTCGTTGAGCGCTGCAATGCGTTGAGCAAACGGAAGATGCGCAACTTCGTGATATGCGGGGTGGGCAAGTAACGGATGCACGCTGCCCTCGAGGCACATCAAGACGCCGATAGAACGCCCGGCGGTTTGCGCAACTATTTTTTCACCAGACTCGTGCGCTTTTGTTAACAACGCAAGAGTTTTCCGCCACACTTCGCTGCCGTCATCCAGTTGGTTGACATTGACGCTGACTGTTGCACCCGATCGTCGAGCAAGCTCCTGCATCCATGGCCATTCGTCTACTGGCACGCGAGAATGTTCTGGGGAAAATTGGAAGATGCCGTGCCCGACGCGTCGCATTGCGTCGGCAATGCCAAACAGTTCGTCTGGCTGCGCAGAAGTGCCTGGCACCAACTCGCCGTGCTTACTTCGGTGAAGCGAAGTGCGCGAAGTGGAAAAACCAAGTGCGCCAGCGCGAAGGGCCTGTTCGGTGAGCAGGCTCATCTGGGCGATGTCATCGGCGGTTGCGTCCTCGTTGGCGGCGCCGCGGTCGCCCATAACAAAGGCTCGCAACGCGCCGTGCGCAATTTGGGTTCCGAAGTCGATGACGTGAGGGCTTCGCTCTAGTGCGTCAAGGTATTCGGGAAATGACGTCCATTCCCACGTAATTCCCTCGACCATTGCAGACCCGGGAATATCCTCGACGCCTTCCATGAGATCGATCAGCCATTGATGGCGATCGGGGTTGGCGGGTGCAAAGCCAACACCGCAGTTGCCCATCACGGCCGTGGTCACGCCGTGCCAGCTACTTGGTGTGAGCCATGGGTCCCACGTTGCTTGCGCGTCGTAGTGCGTGTGCACATCTACCCACCCGGGTGTGAGCAACAGGCCGTCTGCGCGCACATGTTGATGAGCGTGAGCAGTGGAAATGGTGCCGGGTTCGCCCACTTCGGTAATGACGCCGTTTTCAAATGCAACATCGGCAAGGCGCGAAGGCGTGCCCGTGCCGTCCACCAAGGTTGCACCGGTGATGACGGTTTTTTGTTGATCGGCCATATTCAGAGAATCTAATCGGCTCTAGGCGCCGCTCGAATCAGACGAAACGATTGCGAATAGTTCCAACGCCCTCAAGGGTCGTTTCAACGACGTCGCCAGGCTTCATGTAGCGAGGTGGTTTGTGGCCGTGCCCCACGCCAAAAGGTGAGCCGGTGTAGATCACGTCGCCGGGGAAGAGTTCGACAACTGTCGAAAGATACGAAACGATATGTGCAATGTTGAAGATCATGTCGTTGGTGTGCGTGTCTTGACGCTTTTCGCCGTTGACGGTGCATCCCAAATGCAAGTTGTCGCGATTTGGGTTGTTGGTCATGTCGGTGACCCACGGCCCGATCGGCGAAAAACCGCGTCGGCTCTTGCCCATGTTGAACTGCGCAGGGCTGCCCATGTATTGCAGCCCGCGGTCGGAAACATCTTGGCCTACACAGAGACCAGCTACGTGTTGCCATGCATTTGCTTCGACAATGTCGCGGCCGCCCTTGCCAACAATGATCACCAGTTCCGACTCGTAGTCCACCGTTTCGCCAACCACTGTCACATCGCCTGCGGGCGAATTCAGCGAGCTTTGGAACTTGCTGAATACCAGCGGCAGGGGAGGCAATGGGCTTCCCATTTCCGCAGCATGCTTCTTGTAGTTCAGGCCAATTGCAAACATCTGGCGGGGACGAGGAACTGGGCAATCCAATTCCTCGAGCGTTACGGCAACAGCGCTTGATGTATCGAGCGTCTGCACGAATGCTTGTAGTTCGGACCATCGTGCAAGGCACTCCATCGGGTCGGATGGAAGTGCATTGTTGCTTACTTTTGCAACGTCGACGATGCGTGGATCTGAGTTATCACCAATTACAAAGTGCGCGCGATTGCGCACTGTTGCGAGACGGAGTGTCATGTTGTAAACCTCGAGTAGCTAGATGCGACCTCGCGCTGCGCGGCGCTGTAGATCGGCTTTGGAGCGGGCTTCTTTATCTTTTTGCTTGCGCTCTGCGCGTTGTTTGCGCTTAGCTTCTTGCGCGGCCGCATCGACGCTCGATGTTTGCGAGGACGATGTTGCAGAAGTGGTTGCCTGCGTAGCAGGAATGGCGAATCGCG
>CAZNBF010000006.1:13556-17372 GCA_964571325.1 uncultured Acidimicrobium sp. | reverse complement strand
CAGCGAGTGCCACGATTGATTCGTCGGTTATGGTGCCAAAAACGGCGGCGTAACGACGTTCAATCAAAATGGTGTCGCGCGAGTTGCTGACGGGCATGGGTTTCCTTTGCTTCGGTGTCGCACCCCGAAGAGGTGCTCGTTCAGTGTGTCAGCGTGAAGCCCCGCTTGCTACTTGGAAACCCCCAGAGTTGGGGTTTCGGGGTAATTTTGCCTGATGAAAGCGGCCACACCGGCACTCGTCACACTCGAGCAGCGCGGCATTTCGTTTGTTGCCCACACGTTTGATCAGGCATCCGTCGACGGCGCTGACATTGGTTATGGCAGGGCCGCCGCCGCAGCCCTTGGTGTCGAGGAAACTCGTGTATTCAAAACACTGCTCGCAAGCGTTGAGCCGCCGCTGTCTGGGGTTGCGCACGTTGTTGCAATCGTTCCTGTCAACACGCAGGTCTCACTGAAAGCCCTTGCCGAGGCCATTGGTGCAAAACGCTGTGAGATGGCGGCCGCGCAGGTGGCGCAGCGCATCACCGGTTACGTCATCGGTGGCATTAGCCCGTTTGGACAGAGAAAAAAATTAATGACTGTTGTTGATCAGTCTGCTGAGCAGTTGACGACCATGTTTGTGAGCGGCGGCAAACGCGGCCTTGACGTTGAGCTTTCACCAAGTGATCTTCTTCGCGTGTTGGATGCTCGCGTTGCCGCGATTGCTGTGCCTAACGGCTGACGAGCGCCTGCACTTCGCGAATCAGCATTTGATGCGATGAATCCAATGTGAGATCGCCGATAGTGCCGTGTGCGCCTACATTGGATTTCCAGGTGATGTGCCACTGCACCGAAAATGTTGCAGGAAACAGACCGCTTGGATGCATGGACGACGTGCGCGTGTATTTGTACATGCATGTTGAAGGCAGATAGTCACCAAATTGCGACAACCACACCATTCCTGGGCCGTTGCATTCGACCGGCCCTGTGCCCAGTTTGCCGTCGCCTGGGTCGAAGATGATTTTCTTTGGTGTTGCCGTAGTGGTGACGGAGATATATCCCGCGGGGGTGGGGATGCCGGCAGTAACGCTGATGGGAATCCATAGCAAGGGGCTCACCCACAACCACATGTCTAGGTTGACAACGCCGCGGCGCGCGGGTGGCGCAAAATTTCCCCAGGGAGCAGGAACGTTGTCGTAAACAACGGACGCAGCTTGCCTGCCCAACTGCGCGGTGGACACTTCGGGAATCCAGTGAAATGTTGTCGATGCAACGGGCATCGTGCACGAGTAGTCGTACAACCGGTAAGTGACAGAGCCAACAGTTTTTGTCACTTCGGAACCTTCGCCAAGTTTCGCGTCGCGAGGGATTGAAACCGACCACTCGCAATCATCGTTGGCACCACTGCGCACACCTGGTGGCGCACCAAATTGCACGCCCGCCATGATTTGGTCGCCGCGCGACCCTGCATCCAAATTGATGTTTTCTTTGTCGGTTGCTAATGCAACGCTTGACATCAATAGCGCAGCGAGGCTTACGCCAATGACAATGCCGCAACGCTTTGTATTTATTAGAAACCGCATATGTCGCCTCCAAAAAATGATTCCAGTACTTCGCCGCTTACCCATTTCCAATGTCCTGCATGCATCTCGAGAGACCACGCCGTGCGGTTGGATGCAGTGTGATTGTTGAACACGATGTCATCGGCAGTGCTGTTGAGCTGACCAGAATCGAACAACACCACCGAGTCATAGGAACATGTGTGCACGAGGGCGTGCGAAATGTCGTTGATCAGCAAACTTTCTATTCGAAATCTGTATGTTCCCGCTCCGGCGCGAGAGCGAATGTTGCCCGCCGTTCGTTCTTGCATCAATTTGGCGGTGCCTACATGGAGTGCGCTACCAGGAACTATGAAACTGCTGACGTCGCACTTGTCTGGTTGGCGCCCGCATTGCTTGCGAAGCGTGAGCACGCGAACAAAGTCGGAACGAAGTTTCGCTATGTCGATCGGCTCCGATGCCACAGGTTGGGCATCGACTGCATTGACCACGGTGTCGGACACAACTATGGATGTGGTGGGCGGAGGAGGCGGTTGAAAAACACCTAGTTCGTTTGGTGTTGGGGAACAGGCGCACACCAGCAGCGCAAGCAACGCCGACCATAAATATTTGCTGGACATATCTGCCTCCGCCGATAGCGAGATTCACCAGTTGTTGTCTTGGGATCTTGACAGCAACTGATAAATCGGGCCCTATCGAGCGCAAAAGAACTGACGGTAGGATTGCAAGACCCCAAAATGAGCCAGAACCACCCCGACCTCGCCGCCGAACAGGCCCATATCGACCACGCATACGCGTGCCTCGAAAAGAGTAAAACCGACGCCTGGCGCATTCGCGATCTCAATGAGGCCAGCACGGGCGGCACCTTCCAGGCCCGTTACGAACGCAACTTATTCGACGAGCAATTGCTGCAGCGCCTCACCCATCTGGATTTGGGCGATGCCGCACTTGTCTTTGGTCGAATCGATCGCCAGGTTGATGACACAGACGAGATCGAAAGCTTTCATATCGGACGTTTGGCTGTTGCCGATGTTGCGCGCGAACCCGTCGTTGTCGACTGGCGAGCCCCAGTTGCCGAGCCGTTTTATCGAGCAACAGGTCGTGAGCCAATGGGCCTTGCGCGCCGCCGACACTTTGCCGTTCAGGGGCAACAGTTGCTTGGCATTGAAGACGAATTGTTTGGCGCCGGCCACTTGGGCGTGGGGCATGACGAGGGGTTGGGTGGCGAGCCGCTCACCAGTGTGCAACAAGCCGCAACTGGGCTGCGTGGCTACAGCACCTTGTTGACCGCGCTCGCTCGCGGCCGCACCGGGCAGCTTGGCGACATCGTGGCAACCATTCAGGCCGAGCAGGACCAAATCATTCGCGCCCCGCAAAGCGGAGTACTGGTCGTTCAGGGTGGCCCTGGCACAGGGAAAACGGTGGTTGCGCTGCATCGTGCCGCATACCTTCTATATACGTATCGATTCCCACTCGAGGATCAGGGCGTCTTGGTCATTGGGCCCAATCGCGTTTTTCTTCGCTACATCGAGCAGGTACTGCCTTCGTTGGGTGAGGCGGGTGTCGAACAAGTGGTGCTTGCCGATTTGGTTCAAGGGCATCGATTTGGATTGACCGAAACCGAATTGGCGAAGCGCGTTAAAGGTGATGTGCGGATGGTGGACTTTGTGTCGCAGGCCGTGCGCGACCGCGAACGGCCGCTACGAGAAGATTTGGTGATTCCGTTTGGTGCTGGCTTTCTACGTCTTCGCCAAAAAGAGTCTGTGCGAATCATCCGCGAGGCTCGCCGAAGGTATCGCCGACACAATGCCGCGCATCGTTGGGTGGAAACAGAAATGGTCACAGCACTTGCTGCCACGGGACGCGACGAAGACCCAAATATCGAAGCACTACGCGACTCGCTGCGCGATATCACCGAGTTCCGGGCTGCTCTCAATCGCATGTGGCCCGTACTGACACCTGCCGAGTTGTTGCACGACTTGTTTGGCTCGAAGGCGTTGGTTCGTTCTGCTGGCAATGAACTGCTGACTGATGAGGAGTGCGCATCGTTGTTCCGTGCGCGCAGCGAAACGTATGCAGACGTTCAATGGGCAGACAGCGATGCCGCGCTGCTCGATGAAGTGCTGGCCGTCATTGGGCCGCGTCCGCGCAGAAATGGGCGCATCGATGAGACCGACGAAGTGCGTTTGTACGGACACATCATCATTGACGAAGTGCAAGACCTCACGCCTATGCAGTTGCGAATGGCTACGCGCCGTTCTCTTGGCGGTGCAATGAC
>CAZNBF010000006.1:7476-13456 GCA_964571325.1 uncultured Acidimicrobium sp. | reverse complement strand
AAATCGAAGCGCCTTGTCGGCGTCGGCGGGGCGGTTGCGCGTCACTGCGCTATCGGCCAAGTCAATCAAACGCTGTAAGTCCTGCGTCAACTGTTCGCCTTTGTCGGCGATCTGTGGCTGCAAAACTTCCCAGGCCAGCTGCAAGTCAGCCAATCGTGATTTTGCTTTGGTCTTGTCACTCGCGCTCATGGCAGTCGAAATATCGCCGATCGTCAGACGCAATTGTTCCAACAATTGTTCGTTGGTGCCTGAGGGAACTGTTGTGGTCGGCGCAACTGCCGTAGTTGTTGGCGCGGTGTCGATAATGGTGGTTGCACACCCAGTCAGCAATATGGTCGTTGCCAATACTGAGAGAACCAAAGGCTTTTTCATGGCGTGATTAGGCGTTGACGAGAACGCGATTGCCGATGAACGAATCGATCGTGACTTCGTCGTCGTTTATGCGCAATGTGATTTTTCCGTCTTCGCCACGCGCAGTGACCGTTGCAGTTGTGCCAACAACAAGGTTGACGCTTTCCAAAAACTCGAGCACTCCGCTGGTGTGTTCAAGTTCTTCTGTAATGCGACCAACGATGTAGGGGAGACCGATTTGAATATCGGCGAGCGACGTCATGTGCACGTCTCGGTGGGCCGAACCAGGAATGGAGTTGCCGTGCGGGCAGGTTGTTGGGTTGTTCAGTACACGGTTCATTGCTTCTTCAACTTCTGCGCTGAGCACGTGTTCCCACTTGCCAGCCTCATGGTGGGCGGTGGCCCACGAAAGCCCAAGAATGTCGGTAAGGAAACGTTCGGCTATGCGGTGACGCCTCACAACTTTTGTTGCGAGTACGTTGCCCTCATCAGTAAGCACGATCTTGGTGCCACGCAGACGGATTAAGCCTTCGGCTTCCATTCGCTTGATCATTTCCGATACAGAAGGGCGAGAGACGCTTAGCCGATCGGCAACGCGCGCCTGAATGACGTCAAGATTGTCTTCGTGCAACTCGAAAATGCATTCGCAATATTCCTCGAACGCTGGGTGGTGTTCGCCGGGGTTTGCCATACAAGTCAGGCTACTCCTCTTATGCCAAGGGCTTAATCGGTACCAACTCCGCGCAGACCAGCCCACAACAAATCGGCAACCTGTTTGCCTACTACTTCAGGGTTAAACGAGGGATTGGTGGCAAGCAAGTGTCGTGCGACACCCTCTGATGCTCCAACGACTCCGTGTGCAAGCGTGCGCAGGTGGGTGGCGTCGAGGTCGATGGCGATGAGCGGAGCAATTGCATCGGCACTACTTTTCGTCACTTGCTTCACTGCTTCCGCAAACTCTGGGTCGTTTCTTGTTCCGCTGTCGTACAAAAACTTAAATGAGTTGGAGTCGTTTGCAACCCACCGGAAGAAGGCAATAGTTCCTTGTTCGGCCTTCGACTTGCCATCAGGTGCTTGGCTCGTTGCTTGCGTGATCTCGCTGATCATCTTTTTTCCTACGTTGTCGATGATTGCCAGAAACAACGCTCGCTTCGATTCGAAGTGCTGATAGACCACGGGCTTGGTGACGCCTGCCAATTCGGCAATGTCGGTCATCGATGTTTCGTGGTAGCCCTTGGTTGCAAACACTTGCAATGCCAGATCAAGCAGTTGTTCTTTTCGCTCTATGGCTGGCAACCGAGTAGACATCAGCAAATACCGTACCTGTCTGCCACAAAAATCAAACGCCGTTCAGCCTGTCTTCTTTTTCTGCGGCTTTGATTGCGTAACCGAGCACAATTGCCGGCGCGAGCAGGATGGACCCGACAATCAGCCCACCAGTTGCGATGCGTCCGACAAGCGGAGTGAACGAGCCCAACAGCCCAACAGCTACCGCAACGATGGACGCCCCAAAACACGAATAGCCCAATCTGCTGGCCACAGAAGTCCACAGTGCAATGCGCTTTCGGCGCTGGCGCACGGGGTCGAGCGAGGTCGGATCAATTGGTTGGGGCGAAGAAGTCATAACCTCAAACCCATGGTAGACGCAGTCAAGGTTGAGTGGTCGGACTTGACCGCCATCGTTACGCTCGACCGCCCCGCAAAGCGCAACGCCGTTGACCTGCAAACGCTGATCGAACTTCGCCAGATTCAAAAAGACGCCGAGCGACGCCGCATTCGCGCATTGGTGTTGACGGGCGCGCCGCCTGCATTCTGTGCTGGCGCCGATCTTGCAGGTGTTCGCGAGGAAGATTTTCATTCCCAGTTAAACGAGGTGTTGCGCGGCTTCACAAAGTTGTCGTGTGTCACGCTCGCATCTATTGATGGCCCTGCCCTCGGAGCTGGTGCACAACTTGCAGCAGTATGCGATTTGCGGATTGCCACACCCGACAGCATCTTTGGTGTCCCCGCAGCAAAACTTGGACTTGTGGTGAATCACTGGACGATCGAACGTTTCACTCGAGAGATGTCTTGGCCCGTTGCGCGAGCAATGTTGCTTGCGGCCAAGACATATACAGCGACGGAACTATTTGCTATTGGTGCGGTCCATCGCATAGGGCAGCTTGGTGATGCCATCGAATGGGCCAATGAAATTTCGCAACTTGCACCACTCACCATTGCGGGACACAAGATTGCACTCGAGTCTTCTGCAGGGGAGCCCGAACTTGACGCGCTCGTTACTCAGGCGCGCGAACGCGCAGTAGCAAGCGACGACGCGCGTGAAGGTCGAGAAGCGTTTTTACAAAAGCGACCACCTCGCTTTACTGGAAACTGACAACAGTATGGATGCGCTCAGTACTTCGATCATCGACTTTCGCGATGTTGTGGCCGTCTACAACGGTTACCCCGCACTTGCCGGCGCCAACTTGCAAGTGAAGAAGGGCGAGATCGTGTTGTTGCAAGGGCCAAACGGTGCGGGAAAATCCACACTTCTGCGGCTGTGCGCTGGGTTGCTACCGGTGGAACGCGGAACTGCTTTTGTTTTGGGATGCAATGTGCAAGATGAGCGCGAACGCGTTCGTTCGCGTGTTGGCTTGCTTGGTCATAACAACGGCTTGTATGCCGATCTGAGCATTGCGGACAACATTTCATTCTGGGCAAGCATGGTCGGTGCGTCGCGAAGCGAGATTGATGCCGCGATGTCTCGAATGGGTATTGACGGTTCGCTTGCGAGTCGCGCGGTAGGCAATTTATCGGCAGGCCAGAAACGTCGTTGCGCATTGGCCTGCCTTATTGTGCGCAGGGCGGAACTGTGGCTGCTGGATGAACCACATGCAGGGCTCGATGCGAGGGGCCGAGACGAAATTGATGCAATCTTGCGAGAGGCTTCACAGTTGGGAGCAACAATTGTTGTTGCATCACACGAAATTGAGCGCGCACAACATTTAGCAACACGAAACGTTGCAGTGGTTGCCGGCCGTGTGCAGGAACGTTCATGAGCACTTCACCCAACGTCGCCCGCGTTGCGCGAGTAGTAGCGGCGAAAGATCTGCGCATCGAAATGCGCAGTCATATTGTTGTGCAACAGGTGCTTCCATTCGCCGGTCTCGTGATGGTGATGTTTGCATTTGCTTTAGACAACGACGATGTATTGCAACGCGTGGCGGGTGGTTTGGTGTGGTTGGCAACGTTGTTTAGCCTGTTCATTGTTGTGCAGCGCTCGTATGCAATTGAAACGAGCGATGGCGCCCTCGACGCGCTTCGTGTCGCAGGTGTCGACTCGCAAGGTATTTTTCTCGGTAAGTCGGCCGCATTGTTTGTGCAGTTGATCACACTCGAGATATTGCTGTTTGTCCTTGCCGTTGTGCTGTATCAAGTGCAACTTTCACTTGCGGGCCTAGTGCTGTTGGTCACTTGCGTGCTTTGCGCAACGGCTGGTTTAGCCTTCGTGGGTACTCTTTATGGAGGCTTGACCGCTGGTGCTCGAGGCAGGGAAACATTGCTTCCACTGCTTTTGTTGCCGGTTGTCGCGCCAGTAGTCCTGAGCGCAACCCGCGCAACGGAATCGGCTTTCTTAAGTGGAGGAGCAGTGCTTGCGGATGGTTGGCCATGGGTCGGAGTACTGGCAGTTTTCGCCGCGCTATTCGGCATTGGCGGCCTGCTTTCCTTTGGCGCTCTCATTGAGGAATGATTAAACAGTCATGAACAGCACTGCAGTAAGAAGCGTCGGCACGCCAAGCACACGTCTTTTTGGTCTACTTGCAATTGCATGCATGACATGGGTGGTGGTGGGTGGCTTGCTCTTTACTCCTGCCGATCTCAATCAGGGTGAGAGCGTGCGAATTATGTATGTGCATGTGCCCACTGCATGGGTGGCGTACTTAGCTTTCATCGTCACGGGAGTTGCGTCGGCAATGTTCATGTTTGGCAAGAAGCACTCGCTCGGCTTCGACCGCGTTGCTGGTGCATCAGCCGAGGTGGGTCTCATGTTTATGGCAATCACGCTGATCAGCGGAAGCCTCTGGGGTCGGCTTACTTGGGGCACTTTTTGGGAGTGGGACCCGCGCCTGACAACAACTGCATTTCTCTTTGTTACCTATCTCGGTTACATGGCGGTACGTGGCCTGGGCGGTTCGCCACAGCAACGCGCGCGCAGGTCTGCTGTTGTTGCAATGCTCGCTGTTCTTGAAATACCACTGGTCCATTTCAGCGTGGTGATGTGGAGGTCGTTGCATCAACGAGCCAGCGTGTTGAGCACCGATGGCGATATCAAGATGGATGGCTTGATGCTGACAACGTTGTTCATTGGTGTCATTGGTTTCACGTGCACCTTTGCTTGGCTCGTTTCTCACCGTCAACGTGTGATGGCAATGCGAGATATCTTGCTTGCAACACAACTGGACTCGGCACTGAATGAACGCATTGCTGAAGGCAGTCGATCATGAAAGACATTGGCTTTATCTCGCTTGTGTACATCATTACGTTTGGTTCAATCATCGGCTTCGTCGCTTTTACGCTGAAACAAGGACGAAGATTGTCGCGTCAGGTACCCGACAAGGACAAGCCTTGGACTTAACTCCGCGAACTTCTGCCGACAACGCACCGCTCGCGCCGCGCAAGCGAAATACCAAGTGGGGTTATGTTGCCGTCTTGGTGCTTATCGTGATTGGCGGCGGTGTGATTGTCAGTCGGTTCCTCACATCCGCTATCGACTACTACTGCAACGTCGATGAAATTGGGGTTCGAGAAGGTTGTGAAGCGGACCGCCGCATCAGGGTGCAGGGCACGGTTGAAGAGGGTTCGCTTGCCGCAAATAGCGGAACTACCAACTTCGTCATGATTTACAACAACGAGGAATTGGCCGTAACTTATGCGGGCGATCCTGGCGGCATTTTTCAAGAATGCATTCCGGTTGTTGTGCATGGTCGACTTGCTGGCGATGTTTTTGAAGCCAATCGCATCGAAGTCAAGCACTCCAATGAGTACGTTGCCGATAACGCGCAACGTATTGATGATGCCGAAAGCCAAGCGTGTTCGCCGATAGCGGGGTAGCCGGAACGGTTGGTCGGGCGCTGCTGCTCGTTGGCATCGTAGGTTCGCTATTTGGCGCCATTGCAGCCATCTCAAGTGCACGCACGCGCGAGGCTTCTGTTACCAAGCTGATTTCGCGCTTTGCGGTGCTCAATGCAGTGGCTGCTGTCGGCGCATTTGCGGCAATGGAATACGCAATGATCACCCGCGACTTTTCACTTGCATACGTGCAAAAAGTGGGCAGCACTGCAACTCCTGCGTTGTACAACTTCGCTGCAGTATGGAGCGCGCTCGAGGGTTCGCTCTTGATGTGGGTGCTCATCCTCGCCGGCTACACCGTTGCGGTCAGTTTCTGGCTGCGAAAGAAAATGGACGACGTGCTGACAAATTGGGCAATGGGCGTGATGTTCATTGTTTCTCTATTTTTCTTTTTGCTTTCCTTCGGTCCAGCAAACCCATTCGTCGCAGGTGCTGCGGGCGTCGTCGATGGGCCAGGCCCAAACCCTCTCCTGCAAAATCACTTGCTCGTTATGTTCCATCCGCCGCTGTTGTATTTGGG
>CAZNBF010000006.1:0-7376 GCA_964571325.1 uncultured Acidimicrobium sp. | reverse complement strand
TGATGGCAATTGCTCCCGTGCTGCCATGGCGTAAAGCTTCGGGCGAGTTGTTGTCGCAGCGGTTGTTCTGGCCAGCGTGGTGTGGCATTGGCGCACTTGCATTCAGCGTGTTCGTTGGCGCTACCGGTTTTGCGCCACTGCTTGCATTCGGCTTGGGTGGCTTTGCAACGGGTTCGGCACTTCGCCAGGTGGTGCTGGCAACGCGACGCCAAGGCTGGCGTGGTCTTGTTGGCCGAGCCAACGGCGGCATGATTGTGCATGTCGGCGTCATCATGATCTCCGTGGCGCTTGCAGCGTCCAACAGTTTTACGCGCAGCCAAGAGCTGTCGCTTGTGGTTGGCAAGCCCGCCACGTTTAGTGGCCACACCTTCGAGTTGATCGATGTTGTACAGATCACCACCGATCGTGACATCAGCGTGAAAGCACTCGTCAGTGTCGATGGCGGGAAACCGTATGCGCCAGCAATTACGAAGTTCACAAAAATTGGAATGAATGTTGGAACGCCATCCGTTCGAACTGGTTTCGGTTCCGATGTTTATCTAACGCTGGAGCCACCCGTTCGTCAAGATTCCAACGAGGCACGGATCAAGGTATTTATAAAGCCGCTCATCTTGTGGCTATGGATTGGATCGGGCTTGATGGCCGTTGGCACGGTGCTTGCGGCATTTCCAGGCAAGCGACGAAAGCCAACCGACCCGACGTCGGCACTCATCGATTCGCATGAGGTCTCAAGATGACCGTTGCTCAAACGCGGCAGCGTCGCGTTGCGCCGTTTGTCGCGACCATCGTTGGTGTTGTGCTTGGCGCGCTGCTCATTGTCTTGGTAACGGCCGACCCGAACCCGAGTGACAACGCGGAATCTCCGTTGTTGGGCAATCCTGCGCCCGCGGTTGTGAGCACAACGCTAGAAGACGAGACGTTCGAGCTTGCGCGCCGCAAAGGTTCGTGGGTCATCTTCAATTTTTTCAACTCCACGTGTGTCCCGTGCGTCAACGAGCATCCCGACTTAGTCGCATTTGCGGAAGCGGAGGCGAAGTCGGCAAACCCCGCCGAGCTGTACACCATCATTAATGATGACAGCGACGGCGCGGTGCAAAACTTTTTTGACGCAAATGGCGGCGACTGGACAAAGGTTCGTGACAGCGACGCTGCAATTTCCGTTGCGTTTGGCGTAGCAAAAGTTCCTGAAACATGGGTGATCGACCCGAATGGTTATGTTCGATTGCGAATTGCCGGGCAACTTACCGAAACGTTGCTTGCCGAGCAATTGAACTTACTGAAAGAGCAGTTCGGTTCATGACCACCGTGTTTAATGTAAAAAGTCGCTGGTCGTGGATTGTCATGCTGCTCATCGCGAGTGGGTTGTTGCTTGTCGGAGGCCTGCGCGAAACCGGCCCGTTAACCCAACAAGATCGCATCGATCTCATCACCAAGCATTTAGCGTGCCCAACCTGCCAAGGCGAGAGCGTTTACGTCTCTCGTGCGCCGTCCGCAGAGGCGATTCGATCGGAAGTTGCGCGTCAGGTAGCGGCGTCCGTTCGTACTAACGATGAAATCATTGGTTACATCGAGCAACGGTTCGGTGGTCAAGTGTTGTTAGTGCCGCGTTCTACTGGCCTTGAGGCAATGGTGTGGGCGCTGCCCGTTGTGGCGTTGGTTTGCGCCGTTGCCGCACTGGCATTCTCCTTCCGCCGTTGGCGCACAGTTTCTGGTGACGAGATTTCGCAGGAAGATGCACGGCTAGTTGCCGATGCTTTGAGCGGTCAAGACGATCGATCATGAACCCAGACGAATTGGCGAGGCTGGAAGAAGAGCGTTTATTTTTGTTGAGTTCGCTGCGCGATCTGGAGCGCGAGCGTGAGGCTGGCGACATCGACGAACTCGACTACGCAGCACTTCACAACGGCTACACGCAACGCGCGGCTGAAGTAATCAAACTCATTTCGCGAGGCGAGGCAATGCTTCCGCGTCGCCAGTCTCGGTCACTCACTCAACGAATTGCAGTGGTTGTTGGCGTGCTTGCTTTCGCCGTTGGTGCCGGTTGGTTGGTGGCTGCGCAGTCGGGGCAGCGCTTGCCGGGGCAGAGCAGTAGCGGCGGCATCGAGAACAGCACTGCAACACTGCTTGCGCAAGCCCGTGCCATCAATTTCAGTGACCCTGCTACGGCTATCGAAACGTATTCCGAAATCCTCAAGCTCAATCCAGACCATGTTGAAGCGCTTACCTATCGATCGTGGCTAATTGCGCTTGTTGCACGCGAGGCAAATGAAGAAGTGAAATTAATGGCATTTGCCGCAGCAACACAGGGCCTCGGTCAGGCAATTGAAGTAGAGCCGGATTATCCGGATGCTCACTGCTTTCTTGGAATCGTTCGGTTCCGCCTTGCAGGTGACGCGCTTGGCGCGAAAGAGGAACTTGATATTTGTGCTTCGATGAACCCGCCGGCCGAAGTGCAGGGTTTCGTCGACTCAATTCGAACTGAAGTTGCTGCCGCGCTCGGCGAATAATTCAGTCAATTTTTGGCGGAGCCCAAACGGTGCCGCGAACAAATACATCACCCTCACGCTCGAGTACCCACACTGAAGCCTTGCGCGAATCGCGCATGCCTTCAACCTGCATGCCTCGGCGTTCGAGTGCTTCGATTACCGGAGGTATGACATCTCCATGGCTGCAAGCAACAGTTCCTTCGGACAATGTTGAAAGCCACTCGACGCAATGCAAAAAGTCGATGCCTTCGGCGAGTCGTTCATCGGTACGAACGGAAAGGCCAGTGAGAGTGGCGAGTGGCTCGAGTGTCTGACTGCATCGCAGAAATGGGCTGGAAACTAAAGAAGTAGGAGATAACGCGGCGATGCGGACACCGATGGCGTTGGCCTGCGCCCACCCTTTTTCATCGAGTGGGCGAATGGAATCGTCGTCTTTCCACTCGCTGCGTTTGCCTGCTTTGGCATGTCGGACAAGAAAGAGCGGCACGAGTATTCAATGTAATGAATAAATGAGGCACAATGAGAGCAAAGGAGCGTGACATGGGATTCTTCGATCGCAATCGTGAACAACTGGTGAACAAGGGAATTGACAGCAATCGTCTTCCTTCAGGGCAATATCTCACCGAACGTTTCCCTGTCTTGCATGTAGGCGATGTACCAACGTACAAACCAGGTGAGTGGGACCTAACAATTTCCGGACTCGTTCACCAACCGTTCACCATCAACTTTGAGGAATTGTGCGCAATGCCATCCGTGACATTGACAACCGATATTCACTGCGTCACCAAGTGGTCCAAATTTGACACAGTTTGGAAAGGCGTCAAAGTGCGCGACCTTTTCGAGCGCGCTGGTGTTCAACCCGACGCTGGTTACGTCATGGGGCATGCCGAGTATGGATACACGGCAAACCTTCCTCTTGTCGACATTCTTCGTGACGAGTCGCTTGTGGTTTATCAATATGACGGACTTGATATTGAACCCATTCATGGTGGGCCAGTGCGTTTGCTCGTTCCACACTTGTACTTTTGGAAATCACCAAAGTGGCTTCGTGGGCTAGAGCTGCGCGCGACCGATGCTCCCGGTTTCTGGGAACAAAACGGTTATCACATGTACGGTGATCCGTTTTTAGAACAGCGGTTCTGGGGCGACTAAAGAAAACTTGCGCTACACAGTTGTTGCGCAGAAGGTGTCGCCTTGCGGCAACGAGGCAGAAGTCTCTGGGCTTGTCTCGCCATAAATTGCGGTGAGCATGCCTTTGACCATTCCGCGATCGACCGCGCAAATCACTGGGTGCTCAATAGCGATGTCGCCGAAAGGGCAGTGATTGTTGACGATGCGAAGTTGGTTATTTCGCTGATCGGTGTGTGCTGCAAAACCATGTGCAGTGAGTGCATCGGCAACGGTTTGTAGCGCAGAGCGCAACGACTTGTGGCCAGCAGTTACGTCTTCACCCTGCAGGCCAACTGCCATAGCGCGACCGTATTGTTGGCCAACTTCTTCGGCCATCTGCTGTGCTTGCTCTGCAGGCAACAGTGCAAGTGTTTTTCCAAGAAGTGAAAGCACCAAGTCGTCGCTGCGTACTGGAAACTGCAGGCTTGCATCGCCAACAGCCCTGTAATGCTTCGAGGGCCTTCCTGCGCCGCCACCTTCGTGGCGCTCTACTGCAACTTCGAGATAGCCGCCTGCAGCCAATTTGTCGAGGTGATGACGCGCAACGTTGGGGTGCACTTCAAACTTTTCTGCGACTTGAGCGGTGGTGACACCTTGCTCGGATTCACGCGCAAACAAATACATGGCACGACGAGTTGGATCGCCGAATGCCGATGTGATGGCGGACACGGTGGCAGTGAATGAACCGGAGGTGAGGTTGGCAGATTTACCCGGCATACAGGTATTGTACCTATGGCCATAGTGGAAATTATTGGAGCCCCCATGTCAAGCCCATCAACAGATCAACTCATCGACGCACTCCGTCCCGTACAAGACCCAGAGCTGCACCGTTCCATCGTGGACTTGGGCATGGTTCGCGATGTCGTCATCGACAAGAAGGGCGTTGTTGGGCTCACTGTCGTGCTCACCATTGCCGGTTGTCCGTTGCGCGCCGAAATCCAGAATCGCGTAAACAGCGCTTTGCGCGCTCTTGATGGTGTTACTGATGTTGCCCTCAATTTCGGTGTGATGAACGATGACGAACGCGCCGCAGTTCGTCAGATGCTCAATGGAGACCCAGCGTCTACTGCCGGTTCGCAACCTGCGCAAGGCCACGCAAGCGGCCGCACCATTTCGTTTGCCCAACCTGGTTCAAAAACTCGCCCCATTTTGATTGCATCTGGCAAGGGCGGCGTTGGCAAGAGCAGTGTTACAACAAACCTTGCAGTGGCACTTGCTGCGCAGGGCTACAAGGTGGGCATTGTCGACGCCGACATCTACGGATACTCCATCCCGCGCATGTTGGGAACCGATCGCGACCCCGTTGTTATCGACAACATGTTGTTGCCACCCGAGGCTTGGGGCGTGCGTTGCATCAGCATTGGCTACTTCGTTCCAGAAGGCCAAGCAGTGGTGTGGCGTGGGCCAATGTTGCACAAGGCGCTCGAGCAATTTCTTACCGACGTGTATTGGGACGAACCAGATTTCCTCCTCATTGATATGCCGCCGGGAACTGGCGACATTGCATTAAGCCTCAGCCAATACCTACCGAGGGCAGAAGTGCTTGTGGTAACCACACCTCAGCTGGCAGCACAAAAAGTTGCACAACTTTCGGCAGCAATGGCAACCAAAGTCAACCTTCCTGTTCGCGGCATTATCGAAAACATGTCGTGGTTCACGGGCGACGACGGTGTTCGCTACGAGTTGTTTGGCAGTGGCGGAGGCCAAAACTTGGCAGACGAGTTAAATCTTCCACTACTTGCCCAGATTCCGCTGATGAGTGCTTTGCGTGAAGGTGGCGACGATGGCCGACCAATCGCGGCAGTGGCACCCGACAGCGAAATTGGCAAGATCTTTCATTCACTCGCCAAAAAGATTGCCGAAGAAATGAAGCCAAAGAAAATTTTCAGTGCTGCACTGAAAGTCAATTAGTCTTTACCAACAGGCTTCTTTAAACGAATAGGACAACCAATGGAAATTCGAATCGGTGTAACCCAGGCAATGCGCGAATTAATGGTTGAAATTGACGACGAAAAGGCGCAGGCAAAACTGAAGTCCGCTGTTGAGGCAGCACTCGCTGGCAAAACAGAAACGCTTTCCGTAATCGACAACAAGGGCCGCGAAATTGTCATTCCTTCCGCGAAAATTGCCTACGTCGAATTTGGCGCAGCCGATGGCTCGCGCAAACTCGGTTTCGGTAGCTAAAGCCGACCCAATTGCTTTCGCGTCAACTGCTCTTTGTCACTGGCAAAGGTGGCGTTGGTAAAACAAGTATTGCTGTCGCTTTGGCGACTTCTGCCGCCGCAAGCGGCAAACGCACACTGCTCTGTGAGATGGACTCAAAGGGAGCAATTGCCAATGCGCTTGGCGTAAGCCAATTGGGTTTCGAGCCGACAGAGGTTTCACCACGCTTGTTCGCAATGGCAATGAATACCCAAGATTCATTGCGCGAATACATTCGTCTGTTCGTTCGCATCCCGCTGATCACCAGTATCGGCCCATTGGCAAAGATGTTCGATTTTGTAGCCAGCGCCGCACCCGGAGTTAAAGAAATTTTGGCCGTGGGCAAGTTGTGTTGGGAAGTGCGCGAAAAAAACTACGACATCGTCATCGTGGATGCCGAAGCGTCGGGGCACATCGTCGCGCAAATCGAGGCGCCTCGAACGCTCACCAACATTGTGCAAGTTGGTCTCATCCGCGATCAAACGAAATGGATGCAGGAAATTTTGCACGACTCTTCGCGCACGGGTGTGGTCGTTGTGACCACGCCTGAAGAGATGCCCGTGGTTGAAACCATCGAACTGCTCGACACTTTGAGCGCCAAGTCAAGCGTGTCAGTGGCTGCTGTTGTTGCCAATCGTGTCTCTGGCGACATCTTCGCCGACCGCGACATGCCACTTTTCGCAGCATTGCAAACGTTTGCTGGCTCGCAGCAATGCACGGCCCAACAGCAAGCGCTGTTAACGGCACCACTTCGCGCCGTAGAAATTGCTGTGGATCGCAGGACTCATGCAGTTGCACACCTGGCGCTTCTTGCTCAGCGTCTACGTTCACCATCTATTCCGTTGGTGGTGTTGCCTGATGTTGCCGTAAATCAACACGACCCTTGCAGACTGAACGAGCAGCTTGCGGCAGCGCTTTCCGAGGAGCTGTCATGACACAACAATTAGATTCTTCACAGCTGTTGTCATTGCTCGATTCGTCGAAGTTGTTGGTGGTGTGTGGCAGCGGCGGGGTTGGCAAAACAACCATGTCGGCTGCGCTTGGCGCACTTGCGGCAACGCATCTTTCAAAAAAGGTATTGGTGCTCACGGTAGACCCGGCGCGCCGCCTGGCCGACGCGCTTGGTCTGCAGGCAATTGGAAATGCTGTTGTGCAGGTCGACGCGAAGGCGTTTAACGAAGCGGGCGTAGTGCCACAGGGGCAGTTGTTCGCCGCGATGATCGATACAAAGGCCAGTTGGGACGACCTCATTCACCGACATGCACCCACCCCGGCAATTGCGCAGCGCGTTCTTGCGAACGCGTTGTACACCAACCTCACAGAACGTTTTGTACACAGCCACGACTACATAGCGATGGAGCGGCTGTACGACGTGTATCAGTCGGGCGCATACGACTTGGTTGTTGTGGATACCCCTCCGTCGCGAAACGCACTTGACGTATTGGACGCCCCAAAGCGAATGCGCGACTTTTTCGATTCGCGTCTATTGCAGTTGCTCACAACTCCTGCGCAATCACG
>CAZNBF010000005.1:25963-28088 GCA_964571325.1 uncultured Acidimicrobium sp. | reverse complement strand
ACGAGTGGCCGGTGCAGCCACGAGTACTTGTGATTCAGGGTGCTAACCCGGCTGTTACTTCTGTCGATCAGGTTGCCATGTTGGAAGGGCTTGCCCGAGAAGACGTGTTCACGGTGTTGCACGAGCAAGTAATGACCGACACCGCGGTGTTCGCCGATGTTATTTTGCCCGCTACAACCCATTTCGAAATCAACGACGTTGTCGGCTCGTACGGCTCGTTTACTGCGCAGCGCAATGTTCGAGTGATCGAGCCAGTTGGCCAGTCGCGTAGCAACGGTCAGGTGGGGCAGATGCTTGCAGAGGCGCTTGGTTTTTCTGCCGAAGAGTTTGCTGCAACCGACGAAGCAATAGACGAACTGATTGAGCAATCGCTGTGCAACGGCACGCAGGTAAAGCAACCTGGCGAGGTTCGCCAATTTGTGAATACGTTTCCGTCAACAGACGATGGTCGGATGAAGTTATGGGGCCCGTTCGGCGCGTTGCAGGGCCCGCGTTTCGTGCCACTTGAAGATGCCAAACACCCGCTGACACTGATTACGCCAGCAACATCATTCACCGTCAATTCCATGTTTGGTGACACGTTGCCTCCACCGGCTGTGATCAAGCTAAACCCGACAGACGCAGAGTTGAGGGGTATCACCAGTGGGGAAACAGTTCGCGTGTTTAACGACCGCGCCGAATTAACAATCGAAGTTGATGTGGACGCAACAATTCGCGCTGGCGTGTGCTCGATACCGAAGGGTTTATGGAGGAGGAGCCTCAACGGTGGCCTCACTGCAAACGCTTTTGCCCCAGACACTTATTCCGATCTCTCTGATGGCGCATGCTTTAACGACGCGAGAGTGCAAGTGGAGAAACTTCGCACAAACTAATCTCGTTGTATGGCTGAACAAAAGAAAAGGCACGGAATCGTTGCAGAGTTCAAGTCGTTTATCAATCGAGGCAGCGTTGTCGACATTGCTGTTGCCTTCGTCATGGGTGCGGCATTCAAAACAGTGATCGATGCGGTTGCAGGCGACGGCAAGGACAATCAGGGTTTGCTCGGTGGATTAATTGGCGCAATATTCGGCGGCAATCAACCAAACTTCAACGACAAAGGCGTGACACTGAATGGCAGTTTTGTTCCGGTGGGTTCATTTCTCACGTCGGTACTTAACTTCTTGCTGGTCAGCCTCGTGCTGTTTTTCGTGATTAAGGCATACAGCCGGTTTCGTAAAACGCAGCCCGAAGAGACAACAAACCAACTTTTGGCCTCTATTCGTGACGAACTGCGCCAAACGCGCGGTCAATGACTTGATTTAGGTCGCGCCAGAGGATCTACTTACAGAACAATGTTTCGCCGTCCCCCCACGCGAAGCGCCCCTCGTCGTCGCGGCGCGTTGCGTTTCACTCTCGCTGCCACAGCATTCTCGGTAGCCCTCTCTGGCTGTGGCGTCATTGATTTCATTACCGGTAACGACGGCTACTTGGATGGCGTAGGCCGAATACCTGGCGGCGAGTTCAACAGTTTGGTGTCGTTGCCAGAAGGTGTGGAGATTCAGTTTCCCGAACTGATCGGCCCGATGATTGGGCCACAGATCGGTGGAAACCGCGTGCTGATGATTGGCGACTCGATCATGGCTTCAACATCCAGCCGTTACGGCAACGAAATGTGCAACACACTGACGCCTTTGGGCTGGCAAGTTGCCGTCGAGGCACAGTCGGGGAGTTTCGTCGATTTTGGTTTAAAGGTGCTTGGCCGCAGGCTTGAAGACGGCTGGGACACGGCCGTCGTGTTTCTAGGAACCAACTTTGATGGAAACCTTGCAAATTACGAAAGTGTTTTGCGCCAAATCTTTAATGCACTTGCACCGACTCCGATGGTTGTTTTGACGACGGCCGAGTTTCGCCCGAGGCAAATTGACGTCAACAACGTGATTCTTAACTTGGCAAAAGAATACGAGAACATCACGGTGTTGGACTGGGCAAAGATTGCTGCAAACCCCGGAGTACTTGGTAACGACCGCATCCATCTTTCTGCCAACGGTCGCGATGTCTTCAGCGTTGCTGTTGCACGATCGCTCGAGTTGCCACCCGTTAGAGACGGAAAGTGCATCGATCCAATTTTCCGTAGCGACGCTGCTGT
>CAZNBF010000005.1:24192-25863 GCA_964571325.1 uncultured Acidimicrobium sp. | reverse complement strand
CTGGGCATTGGCCTGAGTCACAAAGTTGTGATTGAAGGAATGCTCAACATGTCGTTCGACAAACCAGTTCGCCACATGAAGGAGTATCTCTCCATTTTGATGCCGCTGATTCACGACAGAAAAGTGTCGTTTGCTGGCGAGACCCTCACGACCCACGCCGAACTCACTATCAACAAGGCGCAGAGCTGCGACGTTGTGGTTGCGGCCCTTGGGCCACAGATGCTCAAGTTGGCTGCGGCAATGACGCAGGGAACTCTCACGTGGTGCACCGGCCCAGAAACATTGCGCACGCTCACCGTTCCAACCATTAACGCTGCCGCCGAAGAACTTGGCAAGCCGAAGCCACGCGTGATTGCGGCGTTGCCGGTGTGTGTAACGAAAGATGTTGATGGTGCCCGTGCCCGCGCTGCACAGGTGTTTGCCGTGTACGGGCAGCTGCCGAGCTACCGAGCCATGTTGGACCATGAAGGCGCAGCCGGCCCAGCCGATGTTGCAATCATTGGCTCGGCAAGCGAAGTGTTTGACAAAGTTGCAGCGTTGCAGGAAATCGGTGTCACCGACTTTGGCGGCGTTGAGTTTGGCGGAACGCCAGACGAACTGCACGACACCCGCGAGATGTTGAAGAGTTTGTTGAAGCGCTAGTTAGCGAACATTGATAGCAACGCCTGGCGTTGCATTGATTGCATCAAAGAAGTCGTTGCCTTTGTCGTCGACCACGATGAATGCAGGGAAGTTCTGTACTTCAATCTTCCACACGGCTTCCATGCCGAGCTCGGCGTATTCCAGCACTTCAACTTTGGTGATGCAATCTTGTGCCAAGCGTGCGGCGGGGCCGCCAATGGAGCCGAGGTAGAAACCACCGTAGGTTTTGCAGGCATCGGTTACTTGGCGCGAGCGGTTTCCTTTGGCCAACATCACAAAGCTTCCGCCGGCAGCTTGAAACTCGCCCACATACGAATCCATTCGGCCGGCCGTGGTGGGGCCAAACGAGCCAGACGCAAAACCTTCAGGTGTTTTTGCTGGGCCCGCGTAATAGACGCAGTGATCTTTCATGTATTGCGGCAGGCCCTTGCCACTATCGAGACGCTCTTTCAGCTTGGCGTGCGCAATGTCGCGAGCAACCACCATTGGCCCTGTCAACATCACCCGTGTTTTCACGGGATATTTAGACAGCGTGTCGCGAATTTCCGACATTGGTTTATTCAGGTCGATGGAAACAACTTCGCTTGCCAGTTGATCTTCGGTCACTTCGGGCAAGAAACGCGCTGGGTCGGTTTCTAAAACCTCAAGGAAAATACCCTTCTCGGTGATCTTCCCAAGTGCCTGTCGGTCGGCGCTGCAACTTACAGCCATAGCAACGGGGCAGCTTGCGCCGTGGCGGGGTAGGCGAACCACGCGAACGTCGTGACAGAAGTATTTGCCGCCGAACTGCGCACCGATGCCAGTTTGCTGCGCAAGTTGGAGCACCTTTGCTTCTAATTCGATATCGCGAAATGCATGCCCGGTTGCGCTGCCACTTGTGGGAAGCGAGTCGAGGTATTTGGTGCTTGCCAGTTTTGCTGTTTCTACTGCAAACTCGGCCGAGGTTCCGCCGATGACAACGGCCAAGTGATACGGCGGGCATGCAGCGGTGCCGAGTGTTTTCATTTTGTCAAATAGCCAAGGCAACAA
>CAZNBF010000005.1:12786-24092 GCA_964571325.1 uncultured Acidimicrobium sp. | reverse complement strand
CCCTCGGTGGAGATCAGTCGATATTCGGTGGTATCGGGCCCGAGCGGAAGCAATTCGCTATATGCGAATGGCGCGTCGGTGGTCATGCCAGTGCTGGCGTGCCCTTGAATGCACCCGGGTCGCCGGCTTGAGGGATGAGTGGCTTCGACCACGCCACTGTTTCGGCGATGGTGTTTGCAACTTCGCGCCACGCTGCTGGGTTCCAACCTTCTGCTGCTGCCGGCACAGTGCCGTCGCTGCGAAGAAACACAAACGCTGGCAATTCGGCGAGCCCTAGTTGTTTAACTACAACTCGTTCTGGATCGGTGAATGTGAGGAACTCGGTTGCTAGCGGCCCAAGAAATTGTTTCGCTTCGGCAGGTGTTGCCGTGACAATGAAATTGACTCGCGCGGCAGAGTCGGCAAATTGATGCATGATGCGCGACGCGGTCTTCAAGATCCACGAGCTTTCGTTGGTGTACGGGTCGATCACCACGGATGCCAAGTGAAAAGTGGTGATCCATTCACGCAGTGGGCGGGCGTCGCCAACGAGGGGGGTGAGCTGGGTGTCGAGGGAAGGTGCGTTTGCCACAGCAAGTGACCGTAGCAAGCCGGCACTAGCGTTTCCGATATGCACCCGATCGAGCACCTGCGCTATGTGGCGCGTGCCACTGGCGCCGACCCCGTTTCCTTAGTTCATGAGACTTCGCAGGCCCTTCGCGGGTTGCGTCACGAGCCGGCTGGGCTGGTGTTAACTGCTCGCCGAATCGTCGAGCGCCATCCAACATGCGCCCCGTTGTGGTGGCTGTGCGCACAGGTGCTTATTGCGCCCGACCCGTTTGACCGAGCGGAAGAACTGAGTTTGGAATTAGAAGCCGATCGAACCACTGATCACTTGGTGGACGCGTTGCCGCAAGACGCAGTGGTGTGTGTTGTTGGTTGGAGCCCAACTGCACTTGAAGCAATTGCTCGTCGTGGCGATTGCAGCGCGTTTGTTGTGGATTCGTTTGGCACCGCAGATTCAGCAGTGCGCGTGTTGGAACGAGCCGGTTGCGCTGCGGAAGCGGTGTCGCTCGAGCATGCGGCACTTGCCGTCACGCGAAGCAACTTGGTCATTGCAGATGCACTGGCATGCGGCCCCGAAATGTTTTTTGCAAGCGCGGGTTCGTACGGCGTTGCTGCGCTGGCACATGTGGAGAGCGTGCCCGTGTGGCTGACAGCGCGTAAGGGCACACGCCTGCCAAACGAACTATGGCTTGCGATGCACTCACGGAATAGGGACGCCGATCAACCTTGGCGAACCGAGGTGGACGAGATCCCGCTTGCGTTGTGCGGCACCTTCGTAGGCCCTTCGGGCATCAGCCATGTTCCGGCCGATGCGGTGCGGCCAGAATGTCCCGCTACGACCGAGATGCTCGTGCGCAGTGCAATGTAACCTGTAAGCCATGTCTGCACGCTCACGCCAACTTCCACGTCGTTCCTGTTTGTCCATTCCCGGCTCGTCCGAAAAAATGATGGGCAAAGGCCCAAACATTCCGGCCGACATGGTGTTCCTTGATCTCGAGGACGCTGTTGCTCCAAAGGAAAAAGAAGCATCGCGCGCACGAATCGTTAGCGCAATTCGCGGCAACGATTGGGGCGACAAGGTGTTGTGCGTTCGCGTCAACGACTGGAGCACAAAGTGGACTGCCTACGACATCATGGAAGTCGTTGGCGGTGCAGGCGAGCGTCTCGACGAAATCATGTTGCCAAAAGTAGAGAACGCAGCGCAGATCGTTGCTACCGACTTGCTCTTGCGCCAAGTAGAGATCGCCAACGGCTTGCCAGTTGGCCACATCGGTATCGAGGCTCAAATTGAAACCGCACGCGGCCTCATCAACGTGGAAGAAATTTGTGCAGCAAGCCCACGTGTAGAAACCATCATCTTTGGCCCTGCCGACTTTGCCGCAAGCATGGAGATGCCGGTGCTTACTGGTGGAGTGCAAATCCCCGAGTACCCAGGCGACCACTTTCATTACGTGTTCAACAAAATCTTGATGGCTGGTCGTGCCAACGGCTTGCAAGTAATCGACGGGCCATTCCTGCACGTTCGCGACAACGATGCATTGCGCGACTATGCAATGCGCGCTCGCACGCTTGGCTTCGACGGCAAGTGGGCACTCCACCCAGACCAAGTAACCGTGTTGAACGACGTCTTTTCGCCAACGCAAGAGCAGTTCGACAAGGCATGGCAGATTCTGGATGCCTATAAGGCAGCAACAGAAAATGACGGCATGGGTGCCGTTATGTTCGGCAACGAAATGATCGACGAAGCAAGCCGCAAGATGGCGTTGAAGTTCATCTCGCGCGGCGAGCGTGCCGGTCGCACTCGTTCTGCTCAAGCGTGACCAAACGCTTCGACGCGCTGCTGTTTGATGCCGGCGGCATCTTTCTGCTGCCAGACCCAATCTCGCTCGGCGCGATCGTTCACGAACACGGCGGTAACGGTTCTATTGCTGCAATGACTCGCGCGCATTACGCGGGCATGGCTGCGCTTGACAACGTTGCGCGTTCAAGCAACAAAGACACCATCGATGGATTCAGTTGGGACCCATACCGCCATGCGCATCTTGCAAGTGCTGGCCTCAGTGGCACAACCCTTGCGGAGGCCGAAGCCAAAGCAAAAAACTTGTTCTCGCCATTTTTGTGGCGCTACCCGATCTTGGAATCGGCCGCAGCGTTGTGGCGCATGCATTTGCAGGGCCTGCCAATAGGCATCGTGTCCAATGCCAGTGGGCAAGTGGAAGCCACGCTTGCCAACCAGTGCATCTGCCAAGTTGGCAATGGCGCAGGGGTGCCGGTGCTGATCGTTACCGACTCGCACGTCATCGGCACTGCCAAACCCCATGCAGGTATTTTTCGTGATGCACTAGCACTGATGAATGGCAAAGGCATTGGCACCGACCGCATTGCATACATCGGCGACTCGTACGTCAACGATGTGCAGGGCGCGCGCAACGCGGGCATTCACCCAATCTTGTTAGACCCGTACAACGATCATGAAGGCGATGATTGCGAGCGCATCGGCTCGCTTCACGACCTGCTTGCGTTTATTTAGCTGCGTCTTCTACAAGTCGGCGAGCAATTACCTTCAAGCACAGTGTTTCGTCAACACCTTCAAAGATTGACAACACGCGAGCATCCACGAACAAACGGCTGATGGTGTATTCCTCGGCGTAACCAAAACCACCATGAATTTGCATCGACTCGCGAGTGACCCATTCGGCTGCTTTGCAGACATAGGCCTTGACCATGCTTGCTTCCATTTGGCCCTTGCCTTGGCCCATCAACTTGGCAACCGCATAACTGAATTGGCGCGAGGCTTGGATGACGGCGGCCATGCGGCCAAGTTTGACTTGCGTCAGTTGATATTCGCTGATGTTGCTGCCGAACACTTTGCGGTTATTGGAGTAGTCGACTGCCAGTTCATATGCGGCTTGCATCAAACCAACCGCACGTGCAGCGGTTTGCAAACGGCCGTTTTCGAAACCGCTCATTTGGTAATAGAAACCTTTTCCGAGGCCCGCTTCTTCACCGATGAGGTGATCGGCTGGAACCCACCAGTTTTCAATCGCAATTTCGTACGAGTGCATGCCGCGGTAGCCAATGGTGTCGATTGGTCGGCCTTCCATTTTTCCGCCATCTGGCTGGTTGAACATGAAGCCATGCGCTTCACCTTGTGGCTTAGGCACGATCAGCACGCTTAGGCCGCGGTGTTGCTTGGTGCGATCCGAGTCGGTGCGGGCAAGCAACATCAACACGTTTGCGCGTGCGCCAAATGTGCACCACGTCTTCACGCCATTAATCAGATAGCCGTCTTTTCCTTCAGCATTCTTTGCAGCAACCGCGGTTGTCTTGATGCTTGCGACATCGCTTCCGTAGTCCGGTTCGGTAACGGCAACTGCAGCCATCACTTCGGCCGTTGCTAATTTCGGCAACCAATATTGTTTCTGTGCTTCGGTGCCGCCGTTGACTAATGCGCGAGTGAGAATTTCGGGGCGAGTGATGAGCGAGCCGCCAATGCCCAACGATGCGCGAGACAATTCTTCGGTGGCAATGCAGTTGGCCATGTATTCGCCTTCGCCGCCTTCGTTGAAGCCGCCGTATTCGGCTGGCACCGACAAACCAAATGCGCCAAGCTCGGCAAGGCCAGCAATGATTTCTTCCGGAACGTCTGCGTTGTGACGGTGCACGTGTTCTGCGCGCGGCGCAATCTCTTTTGTTGCATAACTGCGAAACGTGTCTTGCACCATTTCAAACTCACCCTCAAGGTGGCGTGGCCCGGGTGTTGTTGCCAACGAGCCAACAAAATCTGGTTGGCGGTAGGAGGCCATGAATTGATGCGTTGACGACAATGCATTTGCTGCGACGCCCCACATTGTCTCTCGGCCCAGCAATCGTGACGAGACTTCAAACAACATGTCTGCAACAAATGCGCACGTAAGTTTTGCTTCCACTTCGCCGTGCTTGCCGTAGTCCAACATTGCTGCAGCTGTCTCGACGGCAGCTGCGCTATGTGCCAAGTCGTATGCCAAGACTTGGTGTTTGTCAGGCCCGCCACCTGCGGCCAACGTTTTTACACCTTGTGCAACAACATCTCGGGCGCTGTCAACTACTTGTGCGGCAAGGGCAAGATCTGCTGTTGGGGTGCTCATTCCAGTAAACGCTAGTAACGCAAGAGGCCCAAGAACTAACCCAGCCGCCTCAACTTGCCTACGATTTAGGGCATGGCGATGATGAGCGGGTTGAGATCGACCCTGGTCACGCTGAAGTGGGTGCTTTTCGCAGCGGTTGTGTACTTCTTTGTCCTCCCGCTCATCCCTGGTTTCCGCAATGCGCTGTCGGAGTTAACCCAAGTACAACCCCCGCTGCTGGCTTTGGGGTTGGGCCTCGAGTTCGCGGCGCTGTTTGCCTATTCCATGCTGACGCATGCCGCACTGGGGGATCACCGCAAGTCGGTTTCCATCTGGCGACTGTTTCGCATTCAGTTGAGCACCAAAACCGTCGGCAACATTTTGCCTGGCGGAAGCGCCGCAAGCAGCGCGCTTGGTTACCGCATGCTCACGTTGTCGGGTGTGTCTGGCCCCGATGCGGGCTTTGCACTTGCAACTGCCGGCCTTGGTTCGGCAGTGGTGTTGAATCTCATTTTGTGGGTTGGTTTGATCGCGTCTATTCCCGGCCGCGGTGTAAACGCCGCATACGGTTCGGCCGCTTTGGTCGGTGTCATTGTGATGCTCGTTGCAGCAGGCCTGGTGTTTGGTGTCATTGATGGGCAGGGTAGAGCAGAACGCGCATTGCGCTTCATCGCCCGCAAGTTGCGCATGAACGAAGATCGCGCTGCACAAACACTTCAACACTTGGGCAACCGACTGCAGGGCCTCGCAGCCGAACCAAAGTTGTTGTTCCGCGTACTTGGATGGGCCGCGCTGAACTGGCTGCTCGATGCGGCAGCGCTGTGGGTGTTCCTGCGTGCGTTCGGTGGCAATGTCAGCCTGGATTTGTTGATCGTTGCGTTTGGGCTTGCCAACATCATGGCTGTCGTGCCAATTACTCCTGGCGGCCTTGGCATTGTTGAAGGTATATACATTCCAACATTGGTTGGCTTTGGATTAACAAGTAACGCCGCAACAGTTGGCGTGCTTACGTACCGAATTGCGCAGTATTGGTTGCCAATTTTTGTTGGTGGGCTCACGTATCTTTCGCTGCGTGTCGGCCCTTTTGCCATCGAACGCAGATCCAAACTGCAACCGCTTACTCGCATTGCGCGAGACGCAACCGAGCACCCAACCAGTCGTTACGAGTTCCTCGAGCACTATGCCCCGCGCGACCGAACAGGACAGTTTCCATTGCCGGACTTCAAGGGCATGTACAACACCGACGACGACACCCCGACTGGGCAATAGCACCAAGAAAGTGTGTAGCGTAATTTGACATGACCGTTCACGAACGCCCCTTTGGCCGAGCCCTCGAAGATTTTGTAGTTGGCGACGTGTATCGCCACTGGCCAGGCAAGACCATCACCGAGGCCGACGATCATTTGTTTTGCATGATCACCATGAATCATCACCCGTTGCACACCAACGATTGGTTTGCATCGCAAAGCGTGCAGGGCCGCAACGTGGTTGTGGGCAACTTGGTGTATTCGTTGGTTCTTGGCATGAGCGTGCCAGACGTGAGCGGCGCAGCAATTGCCAACCTTGAAGTTGAAACACTGCAGCACAAGTTTCCAACGTTTCACGGCGACACCATCCACGCCGAAACGCGTGTGCTGGATGTTCAAGAGTCGAAGTCCAAAAATGATCGCGGCGTAGTACTGGTTGAGACAAAGGGCTTTAACCAAGACGGCAAGGAAGTGTGCTACTTCCGTCGTCGCGTAATGGTGTGGAAGCGTTCGGCAATGCCAAACCGCGCACGCCCCTACGACGGTCACGACGTCTGGAGCGATTGACCCCAATCGTCGACCCACTGTTGCAGTGGGGTCTGCCGCAGTTACGCGATTTTCCGTGGCGCGCCACGCGCAACCGCTGGCTTGTGCTGGTGAGCGAAGTGATGTCTCAGCAAACCCAAATCGACCGAGTGGTTCCCAAATTTGAATCATTCGTCGAGCAGTTTCCAACACCGACCGAATGTGCAAACGCAAGCCTCAGCCAGCTGCTGGACATTTGGCAAGGCCTCGGTTATCCGCGCCGTTGCCGCAACTTGCACGATGCAGCAAAACAAATGGTGGAGCACCATGGCGGCGAAGTGCCCGCAACGCTTGATGCGCTGCTGGCGCTGCCCGGCATTGGCGACTACACCGCCAGAGCGGTGCTGGCATTTGCCGACCACGAAGACGTTGGCATTGTCGACACCAACATTGCTCGCGTGATTGCCCGAATTGAAAACCGATCGTTTGCGAAAAAGGAATTGCAATTAGTTGCCGACGCGTTGGTGCCCGAAGGGCTGTCGTGGGAATGGAACCAAGTGCTGATGGACTTTGGCGCAACCGTGTGCACTGCACGCGCACCAAAATGCGACGGGTGCGTTGTGAACAACCTGTGCATGTGGAACGTGGATGGCGGCAACGACCCTGCACCAGCAACTGCCGGCACCAGCAAACCTCAGGCGCGCTTTGAAGGCTCCGACAGGCAGGCCCGAGGCAAGCTGATGAAAGCACTAGTAAGTGGAACAGTGCAGTGCTCCGATGCCGCACGCGTCATGAACTTGCGCGACCAGGAAGAACGCGCGAAACGAATTGTGCAATCGCTTCTGAACGATCGCTTAATCGTGATGGTTAACGACTACTACCAGTCACCCAGTTGACAATCAGTTCATTAACAACAGCCGGTTGCTCTAGTTGCATGAAGTGGCCAGCACCCTGAACGATTTCTACACGAGCATTTTCGGGTGCGCGCGTTGCGGCATCCGCAGCCACCTCGGCTCCGATGCATCCATCTGTGCTGCCATGCAAATACAGCAAAGGCTGCGTTGGGCTCTCGCTTTGCAACACAGCTTGTGCTTCTTCTAACTGTGGGTCGCGGTAACCCTCGCCAATCGTTGCCCGGTAATAACCAAGCGTTGCCGCAAGGTTTTCTGGCTGCACGAGACATGCCTTTGCGTTGTCAACATCCACAGGTGAAACGAAACCAGGCGACCATTGTTGCCAAAGCATGTCGATGAACGCAAGGTTGTTTGCACCCACCACGAAATCGCTGAGGCCATGTTGGAAAAAGAACATGTACCAACTGCGTTGCAATTGCTCCAAGTTGCCAACGAACGCTTTGCCCATGGCGCCCCACGGCGGTACTCCCATGCCAACGACACGGCTCCAGCGTTCGGGGGCAAGAAGCGCAGCGCCGTATGTTGCAGGCGCACCCCAGTCGTGCCCAATAATTACAGCGTCCGAGTTGCCACCAAGCACTTCGTGCAGTGCGTTTGCATCGGTGGACAGCGCAGCAGTTTGGTATGCGCCATTTGGCGCAACCGATGTTGGCGCAAACCCGCGCATGAATGGTGCAACGGCACAAAACCCGGCTTCGGCAAGCTTTGGCAGCAGGTGTCGCCATGAGTTCGCCGAATCGGGGAAGCCATGCAGGCAGAGCGCAAGTGGCCCACTGCCGCACTGCAGATAGGTGAAGTCAATGTTGTTTGCGCGCACGGTATGCGTAGTGATGTTCGCTGAAGCGGCCATAGCGAAACCATAGTTGAGTAACATCGCATCAATGGCAGCCGAGTTTGATAGCGCGCGTTTTCGTCACGTCCTTGGGCATTTGCCCACTGGCGTTGTGGTGGTCACTGGCCTCAACTCGGGCGGCGAACCATTCGGCATCACCATCGGTTCGTTCGTTTCTGTTTCGCTAGAGCCACCACTGGTTGGGTTCTTCCCTGGCTTGCAATCTCGCAGCTGGCCGGCAATTGCCGAAGGAAAACGATTTTGCGCAAACATTCTTTCCAGCGCGCAAGCCGACGAGTGTTGGCGCTTTGCCAAAGAACCCCAAGAGGGTGGTGCAAACAGGTTCGACGGCCTGCAGTGGACAAAGTCGGCAAACGGAATGCCCGTGCTTCCAAACTCAATTGGCTGGATTGATTGCTCGATTCAATCGGTTACCGAAGCGGGGGACCACTGGTTTGTTCTTGGCCGCGTAGACCACCTGCACACCACCGACTCGGCCGATGAAGCAATGGTGTTTTACAAAGGCAAAGTTGCTGGCGTAGAAACAAGCGAGTAATTCGCAGCATGTTTTCCTTTGCGTGGTGGTGCGCATCTGTTGTCGGCGTAGTTTTCGTTTTTGCTGGCGTGCAAAAAATCCTTGCTGGCCCCGATTGGTTGGTGCAGGCACGAAAACTTGGCGCCCCCATCTGGGCAATCCCCTCTGTTCGCTGGGTGGAGTTGGTGCTTGGTTGTTTGCTTGTTGCCGATGTTGCAACCACCGCAGTTCGGCTTGCCGCGTTGGCGCTGTTGGCCGCATTCACCGCGCTGCTTGTTGCGCGCCTTCGCGAGGGCGTGCGTCCGCCATGTTCCTGCTTCGGCTCTCGGTCGGCCAAACCAATTAGTTGGTGGAATGTGACGCGAAATGTTGGCCTGATGTCACTGATTTGTTTGGCACTGCTTGTCAACTTGTAGGCCCGCCTAACTATCGTTACAGCGTGCGCGTGTGGATCGATCAAGACTTATGCACCGGCGATGGGCTGTGTGTCGATCACTGCCCAGACGCATTTGTGCAACTTGAAGACGGCATTGCCTATGTTGCCGAGCGCGGCCAACCACTCAATGATCCCGGTAGTTCTGGCAGTTTGGCTTTTGTTGAACCACGCAATCGTTTAGCAGTTGTGCAAGCGGCAGAAGTGTGCCCGGGCGAATGCATCTTTATCGAAATTGAAGACACCGACCTTGCGACGACACCCGAGGCGACATTGTCGGTACGCTGAACATATGAAGTGGCGCATTGTTGCTCATGGTGCCGCACTTGTTGTCACCATCGCTGTTGCTTCCACTGCGGTTGCCCCAAACCTGGGCGCGAAAGGTGTTCGGCCTAATGCCGCCGGCGGCAGCGCACTTGCTGTGTTGCAAACCATCCGCGTAGAAAACGAACGACCAAACGGCTATCAGCGATCACTCTTCGAACACTGGCGCGACATCGACGGCGACGGTTGCGATTCGCGCGATCAGGTATTGAAACGCGACAGCATCACCCGCGCACAGGTAGACCCAATCAGTTGCGACGTCATTGCCGGCGACTGGGTTTCGCCATACGACGGTGCGCGGTTTAGCGACCCATCCGATATCGACATCGACCATGTTGTTGCACTGAAAGAGGCGTGGGATTCGGGCGCTTGGGCGTGGTCTTCGGCAACGCGTAAGGCGTTTGCCAACGACACGTCCGACAGGCGCACGCTTGCCGCAGTGACCGATCGCGTCAACCAGCAAAAGAGCGACAAAGATCCATCCAACTGGTTGCCGCCACTCAAGTCATATATATGTACCTACATCGGCAACTGGATTGCGGTGAAGGCCCGTTGGGAATTGTCGATGGATAGAAGCGAGTGGGGCAGAATCAAAAACCTGCTCACGTCGTCGTGCTCTGGTCTCACCATCGCCGCGTCGAGCGAAGCGCCACTGATGGGTGTCATGGCGCCCGTTCCGCCAACCACACCATTAACTACTTCTACAACTACGCCCACAACGAGGACTCCCGCAGTCACGTCGCCAACCACCACCACAAAAGCGCCAAGCTCCGAAACAACACCCGTAACTTCGCCAGCCACTACGCCTTCGGGCGTCGCAACGGTGTACCCGGGCGCTTGGTGTAAACCCGAAGGCGCAACAGGCGTTGCCGCCAGCGGCAAGTCGTACGTTTGTGCGAAAACGAACGCAACGGGCACTCCCTATTCAGATGGGCGAGCCAGGTGGCGTCAGGGTTAGGGCTGAAACAGCCACTTTCGCCGTTAGCATGGCGGGACTATGTCGAAGAAGACCAAGAAGAAAAAGGCCAAGATGCGTCGCTCAAAGGCCAACCACGGTAAGCGCCCAAACATGGGGCGTGGCTGAGCAATAACGCCGTCGTGCCTGCGCCAAGCGCTGCACGAGTTTGCGAATTGGTCATCGGTGGTGCCCCCACAGGTTGGGAGGCAATAGGGATTCACTTCTCTAACGAAAATCGTTGCTTACTTGCCGATGTTTCACTGCGCATCGACAGCACCCTTACCCCGGGCTTGCATGCATGGTCGATCTCCGAAATCGATGCTTCCACCACAGAGATTGATGGCATCACAACATCTCTTGCCACAAACGCGGCAACCCCACAAGCAACACCGAACTCTGGTTTTAGTCTGCATGTAGTTGGTGTGGATCACGTGGTGATCAATACGCCAAACCTGCAGCGCACGTCTGATGCACTTGCACAACTAACAGGCGCACCACTGAAGCGCACGCGCGATGCAGGCAATGGCGTTACGCAGGGTTTCCACAAACTTGGTTCGGTGGTGGTGGAACTAGTGACGATGCCATCCATGCCCGAAGGGCCAGCATCGTTGTGGGGCTTTGTTCTCAATGTGCAAGACCTAGACGGCATCGCTGCACATTTAGGGCCAGACGTATTGAGCCCGCCAAAACCTGCGGTGCAGCCAGGCCGCCGCATTGCAACGTTTAGAAGTGCAGCAGCACTTGGTGTGCCCGTTGCGCTGATGTGCGATAACTAACAGTTAGTTGTTGGTTGCGTCTGGGTCGTTGCGACGCACAATGAATTGAGCGCCTTCTTTGCACGACGTAATCAGCGGGCACCACAGGCATGCATTGCCGGCACGGGTTG
>CAZNBF010000005.1:3101-12686 GCA_964571325.1 uncultured Acidimicrobium sp. | reverse complement strand
TCTTTGCACGACGTAATCAGCGGGCACCACAGGCATGCATTGCCGGCACGGGTTGTTGGTTTGCGATGGTCGCGCTGCAACTCCACCATGTGTTTGATGCCGTCGACAGTTTTGCGAACAGCCGCCTGCAACACGCCCTCGGTTACGTCTTCCACTTCGGGGCGTGCGGTCACGAGCGAATAACTTGCAAGCCGCCGCGGCGCCATGCCCGTGCGCATTGCTTCAACAAGTGCATAAAACCGCAACTCTTCGCGATGACTGGAATGGAGACGCCCCGATTTCACGTCGATAATCACTTTGGAGCCGGGGGCGCCAAGGGTGAGGTCGGCGCGGGTGGAAAGGTTGATGCGTTGGTCGAACATTTCGTATCGGGCGCTGCTTTCTAACACCGGGCGCCACGCTGCTTTCAGAGTGGGGAAGCACTCGTCGAACTTGGTGTACAAATCGATAGCCGAACTACGAAGTTGGGCCATGTCGCCTTCGGGCAATTGCTCGATGAATTGGCTGGCACTTGCGCCTTCGTTGTGCGCAAGTTGGTCGAGTGCTTCGTCGACAACGACTGCAGGCACCACCGGGCCGCGCCAGTTGAGGCCAAGTTCGATTGCTTTGTGCAGCACTGTTCCTTTCACATTGCCCAGTGTCCATTCAAAATTGGTGAGGCTTGCCATGTGGTTTGCTTCGCAACCATGCACGGTGGTCAGTTTGTGTTTGCTCACCCACATGGCGTTATCGGGCGACAACCGCGCAGCAACTTCGGCAAGCCCTTCATGCAATTGTTCGCGAATGCTTTCAATAACGTTTCGCGACAGCGGTTGCCAATCGGGTTGTTTAGAAAGTGCTTCCAACACCTCTTGTTGCATTGGGTTCATCGTTGTTTCTGGGGGAGTTGTCGTGTCTGTCATGGCGCAGTCACTGTGCCACAGGGGTGTGTCATGCTGACCCCATGAGTACTCGGGTAACACCCTCCGCCACTGCTTCTGTCACCATGCAGTTCGCAGCGGTTGCCCGCCTCATCGCCACCGAAACCCAGCGCTTCGGCCTCGACGCCCCAGGTTTTCGCAGCCCTCCACGCGTGCTTGGCGTCGATCGCACCGTTCGCCGCCGCGAACACGGCGGCGTCGTTGCTGTTGCACTTCGCGACCGCCCGTTCGTTGCAGTGCTCGCCGACATGATCGAAGGCGTCATTGTTGTCAACCGATTAGTTGCCCCAGAAGCCGATCACGTGCGCACGGCGCTGTGGGCAATCTTGTCGCTGCAGGGTTTCGTCGACACTCAGATGGACGCGGAAACGCACCACATTCCAGCCCAAACGCGCGTAGCCTAAAACCGCTCGCCCAGGTGGCGGAATGGTAGACGCGGGGGGCTTAAACCCCCCTGACTAGAAATAGTCGTATCGGTTCGAGTCCGATCCCGGGCACTTCTCAATACAGCGCCCAAATTGGCGTATTGCATGGCACGATAGAGGGGTGCCGTTGCCGACTGCTACACCATCATTAAGCGAATTGCGCGCCGCAGCCGAGACCAACGTTCCCCAGATGGTTGAAACGCTGGAGCAGTTTGTCAACATCGAATCGCCGTCGCATGAAGTGGAACTGCTGACTGCTAGCGCGAACTTTCTGGCCGATTTGATGACGCGGCTTTTGGGAACACCCCCCGCAATTATCGAGTCGAGCGAGGGCCCGCATGTGCATTGGAAGGGTGGAGACAATGCAAAGGTGTTGATCGTTGGCCATCACGACACCGTGTTTCCTGTGGGAACTGTTGCCAACCGAAAGTTTTCTCGCGAGGGCGACATTGTGCGGGGCCCGGGCATCTTCGACATGAAGGCCGGCATCGTGCAAGCGATTTATGGTTTGTCACACATTCGGGAAGTGTCGCAAGTGGAAATCTTGATTACGTCCGATGAGGAAGTTGGTTCGTACACGTCGCGTGCGCTGATTGAAGAGCGTGCGAAGGCATGTGGTGCCGTGCTTGTGCTGGAGCCAAGCGGCAACGGCGACGCGCTGAAGATTGCGCGCAAGGGTGTTGGCACCTTTCTTGTTGATATTGCAGGCCGTGCATCGCACGCAGGGTTGGAACCCGAAAAGGGAATCAATGCGCTCATCGAGTTGGCGCATCAGGTGCAAGCGATTGCTGCAATTGCGAAGCCCGAGGTTGGAACAACCGTGACACCAACGGTTGCTACTGCTGGCACCACGGAAAACGTTGTGCCTGCGCAGGCGCGAATAACTGTTGACGTGCGTGTAAATGAAGTGAGCGAAAAAGGCAGGGTGGAAGCAGCATTGGCTGCATTGACGCCAAATGTGCCTGGTGCGAAAATCACAGTCAGTGGTTCGATCAATCGGCCGCCAATGCACGAGTCGGCTGCAACCGAACTATTTGCTGTTGCCAAGCGCCTTGCAGATGAAATGGGAATAGACAACTTGCAGGGCATTGCAGTTGGTGGCGGCTCCGACGGAAACTTCACAGCTGCAATTGGTGTGCCAACGCTGGATGGTTTTGGTGCTTGCGGCGGTGGGGCACATGCCGACACCGAACACGTGAAGGTTTCGAAGATGGCAGAGCGTGCTGCTTTGCTTGCAGCCGTAACGCGCGAACTTATTACGCGCTAGTTACTCCAGTTCGAGTAAGCCGCCGCCGCCAAGCGTGCCGGCTGCACGGTATTCATCAATTTTTGCGCGCGTGTCTTGAATGTCGAGGTTGCGCATGGTGAGTTGACCAATGCGGTCGAGTGGGCCAAATGCTGCGCCTTCAACTCGTTCCATGCTGAGGCGCTCGGGGGCATAGGTGAGGTGCGGGCCAACGGTGTTGAGAATGCTGTAGTCGTCGCCACGGCGCAATTGCACAGTGACTTCGCCAGAAACGAGTGAGCCAACCCAACGCAACAGTGGTTCGCGCAGCATGAGCGCCTGCGGGTCGAACCAGCGGCCTTCGTACAGCAACCGGCCAAGACGGCGGCCCATTTGGCGATAGTTCTCGATGGTGTTTTCGTTGTGGATTGCGGTGAGCAGTCGCTCGTAGGCAATGTGCAACAGTGCAAGCCCAGGCGCTTCGTAGATGCCACGACTTTTTGCTTCGATGATGCGGTTTTCGATTTGGTCGCTCATGCCCAAACCGTGGCGGCCGCCAATGGCGTTGGCTTCATTAACCAAATCGGTGCGCGATGCAAACTCTTTGCCGTTGAGCGCAACTGGCCAGCCCTCGTGAAAGCGGATGGTGACGTCTTCGGTTTTGATCTTGATGTTTTCGTCGTAGTGGGCTACGCCCATGATTGGTTTGACGATGTGCATGCTGGAGGAAAGTTCTTCAAGCGATTTTGCTTCGTGCGTTGCGCCCCAAATGTTGGCGTCGGTGGAGTACGCCTTCTCGGCAGAGTCGCGGTACGGAAGATTCTTCTTGGCGAGGAATGCGCTCATTTCGGCGCGGCCACCCATTTCGCGAACGAAGTCGGCATCGAGCCATGGTTTGTAAATGCGCAGTTGCGGGTTGGCAAGCAGGCCGTAGCGATAGAAGCGCTCGATGTCGTTGCCCTTGTAGGTGCTGCCGTCGCCCCAGATGTCGACGTTGTCTTGTTTCATTGCGCGAACGAGCATGGTGCCCGTTACGGCGCGGCCAAGCGGCGTGGTGTTGAAATAAGTTTTGCCGGCAGTGGTGATGTGGAATGCGCCGCACTGCAACGCAACAAGACCTTCGTCTACTAACTCGGTTCGACAATCCACCAAGCGGGCACCTTGCGCGCCGTATTGCTTCGCGCGGGTTGGCACGCCATCAAGATCGGGCTCGTCGGGTTGCCCAAGGTTGGCGGTGTAGGCGTATGGCAGCGCACCTTTTTCGTGCATCCATGCAACCGCTGCCGACGTGTCGAGGCCGCCCGAAAATGCGATGCCAACGCGCTCGCCAACGGGAAGCGAGGAGAGCACTTTTGCTTGCGACGCGGCGGGGTTCGTTTCAGGCATGCATCCACGGTACCGAACTTGATGCGCTGAATACGACCGCTTTACGCCTTGGTTTTTGTGCGTCCCGCAAACGATGCAATCGCGATGAGGGCCGCTGCAACAGCAACGACGAATTCGATGAGTGCGATGCCGGGAGAGTTGTTGATATCGAAGACGGCGACGACACCGATGAGGGCTGCCGAAGCAAGGCCGATGATGTGCGCCCAGCGAACGATGCGAAACGTGGCCACGATGCTGGCTGCCGGGCCAATGAACGGCAGGGCCCACACGATGAACAGCGTGGGATCAGACACGGGGCCAATCCACCACGCAGGTTTGCCAACATTGCGCCCTGTGACAGCGACCACGATGAGCGCTGCGGCAACGAGCAGCCACGACAGCACCATCGCACGGCGCCAAGCAGGGCTAATTGCAACCGTGGGCTTGGCCTGCGGTGCGGGGAAGGCTGGGGGCGTCTGCACTACGTGAAGAGTACAACTCGGGGCTCGCAGTTAGCCTGATGAGGGATGTCGGGCCCACGTTTTGAGAAGTTTTCCGTCTTTTTCCCCATGTGGAATGAAGAGGAATACCTGCAACGTGCGTTGAACGCCGCAACCGAGCTTGGCGACGAGTTGATCGCGCAAAATACCGTTGCCGACTACGAGATGATCATTGTTAATGATGCTTCGACCGATACAACGGCCAAGCTTGCCGACGAGGCAGCGACAGCGAATAGCCGGGTTGTGGTGGTGCATCACCCTGTAAACCGCAAACTGGGTGGGTCGATCAAGTCTGGCTTTGCGGCTGCAACTGGCGACGTGGTGCTGTACACCGACGCCGACTTGCCATTCGATTTTCGTGAAGTGCACAAGGCAATGCGCCTGATGAATCAGTACGAGGCCGACATTGTTGCCGCGTATCGCTTCGACCGAACGGGCGAGGGTTATGTGCGCGTGGTGTATTCGTTCTTCTACAACTTGTTGGTGCGTGCGCTGTTTGGCTGCCGCTTTCGCGATGTCAACTTTGCGTTCAAGTTGGTTCGTCGCAGTGTGCTTCAAAAAGTAGAACTGACCAGCGAGGGTTCGTTCATCGATGCCGAACTGATGGTGAGTGCGCGCAAGTTGGGCATGAATGTTGTGCAATTTGGCGTTGACTACTTTCCGCGCACGCGTGGTGTGTCAACGCTCAGTTCGCCTTCGGTCATTGTCAAGATTTTGAAAGAGGCATGGGCCTTGCGTTCACATCTGAATGCACTTGCACCTAAAGGCAAATGAACGACGACACTCCATACAACGAATTTGATGAGTTTGACGACTTCGAACCCGAAGATGGTGAACTGCACGACGAGTACGGCGACTTTCACCAAAGCGCGTACGATCGCTGGCGCCCTGCACTCATTGCATTCGCAGTGCTGCTTACCGTCATCGCGGTGGCAGTTGTTGGTAACGGCGACAACGACTCGAGCACCGAGTTGTCGAACCCCGATGTTGTTGTGGAGAGCACCAACGTTCCACTGGTGACGGTGCCGCTTACTCGCACACTGAAGACGGGGATGAAGGGCGACGATGTACTGCGCGTGCAGCAACGCCTTGCTGCATTGGGTTTCGACCCTGGCCCGCAAGACGGAGCGTTTGGGCAGAACACAGTGCAAGCAGTGTGGGCATTCGAGAAATTAGTGATGGCCACGCCGCGAGACAGGGCAACGGGGACAGTGACGGCATCCACGTGGGCAATCATGCAATCCGACTTGCGCATTTCGCCGCGACGCAAAGCCGACACGGCAACGCATGTTGAGGTGTACTTGCCGGAGCAAGTAATGATTGTGTTCGCAGACGGTGCGCCAAGGCTGATCACCCACATGTCAAGTGGCTCGAATGAAAATTGGTGTGAAGAAGTAACGATCGACCCAGGCGAAGACGGCAATAACACCAATGCGCAAATAAAGCAGGGCATTTGCGGCGAGGCAATCACGCCTCCAGGCATTTTCTATTTTTATAACCGTCGTGTTGGCATGCGCGAATCCAAATTGGGAACGATGTACAACCCCGTGTATTTCAATTACAACATTGCTATTCACGGCGCCATCTTGGTTCCACTCGAGCCCGCGTCGCACGGTTGCATCCGCATACCCATGTCGGTTGCGCGTTACTTCCCGGCCCTCGTTGCCTACGGCGATCGTATTTATGTTTTTGATGGCATCAAGGAACCAGAGGACTATGGCTCGCCGGTGCCGCCGTTTGATAAGCCAGACCCTAACTATGTGCCAACGACAACCATCCCGCCTGGTGGCACGACTACCGTGAAACCTGCGGGCACAACAACGGTTGTTCCGGCATCCACAACCAATTGATAACAAGATCGGAAGCTTCCCAATGAGTGATCGCGTGCAGTACGACGAGTTTTCACTGTTTGGCGAAAACATTTCGGAGTACTCGATCGATGCATCGCCCACGCCGGTGGTGAAGCGCGTTGAAGCGCAGTTGTCGGATGGCCGAACAATGAGCGCGTTGCAGTGGGGAACAGGCGAACCAACCATGGTGTTGGTGCATGGGAGTGCGCAGAATGCGCACACATGGGACACCGTTGCGTTGTCGCTTGGTGGTTCGCTGATTGCGGTTGATTTACCGGGGCACGGGCATTCCAGCTGGCGCGATGACGCCACCTACCCGCCCGCGATTTTGGCTGCCGACTTGGCCCAGTTAGTGCAGCAACTTGCGCCAAACGCACGAGCCATTGTTGGCATGTCGCTTGGCGGCCTCACGTGCCTCACGCTTGCAAGTACGCACCCGCAACTGGTGCGTCATCTTGTGCTTGTTGACATCACGCCCGGCGTGACATCGAAAAAGGCAAAAGCGGTGCTCGACTTCATTAATGGGCCGCAAAGCTTTCCAAGTTTTGATGAGTTGTTGGCGCGCACGAAGGAACACAACCCAACCCGATCTGAAAGCAGCTTGCGCCGGGGCATCCTGCACAATGCTCGGCAACTTGACGACTTGTCGTGGGCGTGGCGTTACGACCGACGCGGTCATTCCAGCAACGAACAAAGCGACACACCGCATGGTGGCCCGCCTGCTTCGCCGCTGTGGGACGTTGTCTCACAGCTGCACTGCCCGTTGCTGATGGTGCGTGGCGGAACGTCGCCCGTGGTGGACGACGACGACATAGAAGAGTTGAAGAAACGCAACCCGGCTGCCGAGGTAGTGGTGGTGGAAGGCGCTGGGCACAGCGTGCAAGGTGACAGGCCAATTGAGATGGCAGGGCTGCTGCGCCGCTTCGTATAGGGCGCTACCACCCAATTAGCCTCAATATATGGTCAAGTTGGCAGTAGGCAAGAAGCTCGGTCGGCCTTGTGCGGTCGATGCTGGCGAGACGCGTAAGCGCCTGCTTGCCGAAGCTCGCCGCTCGTTTGCAACCGTTGGGTTTGAAGCAACCACCAATCGTTCGATTGCCGAGGCCGCGGGCATCACCACCGGCGCCATCTATCACTACTTTCCTTCGAAGCTTGAAATGTATGTGGCGGCCTTTGCAGAAGTGCAGGATTTAGTGCACGACGCATTTGAAACCGCTGCTGCAAAACACGAAACCTTTGCCGCCAAGTTTTCGGCAATTCTTGACGCCATTGCCGAACTAGGCGCGAAAGACCCATCGCTTGCAAGTTTTGTTGTCGGTGTTTCCTCCGAGGCCCAGCGTCACCCCGATTTGTCTGATGCGATTAAGTCGTTGCGCTTTGCCCGTTCGGAGTTTCTGCACAAGATGTGCACTGATGCAATTGAACGCGGCGAGATCGTGGAAGGCATTGACGCAACTGTTCTGCACGACCTCATCAACGTGGTGATGTCGGGTTTGTCGAGGTTCTCCACCGTGGTCAACGACCAACAACGAGACTTGGCGGTTATTGCAGGCTTGAAGCGGATTGTTGCTGGGGCCGCTGTGCCCGCCACTGCACGCTAAACAAGTCGAACAACACCACGGCTAGGCAAATCCAAATCAGAACGAAGCCGGACAGTTTTGCTTTGGTCACTTCTTCGTTGAACAACAGCCAGCCAAGTAAGAAGTTGGTGGTTGGTACGACGTACTGCATTGGCCCGATGATGGTGAGCGGGGTGCGTTGCGAGGCGCCAGCAAACATGAGCAGCGGCACGGCCGTGATGACGCCGGTGAACAACACAAGCACAATTGACAATGCGCCTGCAGTGGTGGGCACGCTGCCCGCGCCCGACCACGTGTAGGCAACAAATAATGCGGCGGGCACAAATAACAGCAGCACTTCGGCGGTGAGGCTCTCGAGCGGTGGCAGAGAAATTTGCTTCTTCAAGTATCCGTACGTTGTCCAGGACGATGAAATGACGAGGGCAATCCAAGGCACGCGGCCGTAGGCAATGGTGAGCACCGCAATACCGCTGACCGCGAAGCCAACGGCGATGCGTTGGCGCACGCTCAGCTTTTCGCGCAGAACAAAAACGCCAACAACGATGGTGAACACGGGCGCAATGAAATAGCCGAGCGCTACTTCCAGAACGTGTTTGTTGACAACGGCCCACACGTATGTTGTCCAGTTGATGGTGAGCAACACGCTTGCAAGGCCAATGCGGGCGACAAGGCGAATGTTGCGCAGTGTTCGAACAAGTGGCCAAAAACGCCGAGTTGCCAATGTTGTGACAACGAGAATGATGGTGGAGGTAACGATGCGCCAACCGATCAGCTCGAACGCGTCAAATTCTTTGAGTGCTTTCCAATACAACGTGAGCAGGCCCCAAGTGAAGTAGGCCGAAAAACCAAGCGTGACGCCTACGCGAAAGCGTGCATTTTCTGCGTCGGTGTTTGACACTTCGCTGGGTGTTGTACTCATTGCGTCATCACAACGGTTCACGCTACTTGCCGTGTGCCGATAGCCTGAAACAAGTGGATATCACCACCTCGACTCCGTGGAAGCAAGTGCTTTCGCTCGCGGCATCTAGCCAACAGCACACCCTTGCTCAGATGTTTGCCGCCGACGTCAAGCGTGCAAGCACAATGACGATGCAGGCGAATGTTGGCGCACAATCGCTGCTTGTGGATGTTTCGAAGCAGAACATTTCGTCCGAAATACTGAGCGCGCTCCTTGATGTTGTGCGCGAGGCAGGCGTGGAGCAACGACGCGACGCGATGTTTAGTGGCGCAATAGTGAACAACACGGAGCAGCAGCCCGCTTTGCATGTGGCATTGCGCTCGAAGGCAGCCTCAGACGTGTCGGCGGCGGTTGCGGCCGAGCGAAAGAAGATGACCGAGTTTGCCAACGGCGTGCGCAACGGCACGATTTGTGGTGCAACCGGCAAAACGTTCACGCATGTTGTCAACGTGGGCATTGGTGGAAGCGACTTGGGGCCACGCTTGGTGTGGGAGGCGCTGAACCCAGTGGTGAAAGCCAGCTTGCAGTGTCGTTTCGTATCCAACATCGACCCGCTCGGCGTGCAACAAGCGCTGCAGGGCCTGGATGCCGAGCGCACGTTGGTGGTGATGTGCTCCAAGACGTTTTCGACAAGCGAGACGCTTGCTAACAGCCGCGCGATTGCCGCATGGTTGGAGAGCGCGTTGGGTGCCGACGCAGTTGCACAGCATTGCGCGGTAGTTGCAGTGGACGCACAGAAGGCGCGCGCACAGAACATTTCGT
>CAZNBF010000005.1:0-3001 GCA_964571325.1 uncultured Acidimicrobium sp. | reverse complement strand
CATTGCGCGGTAGTTGCAGTGGACGCACAGAAGGCGCGCGCACAGAACATTTCGTTTGCTCACTCGTTTGCAATGTGGCAGTGGGTTGGCGGGCGGTATTCGGTTTCTTCGGCCGTCAATTTATGCAACGTGGTTGCCTTCGGGCCCGAAGTGCACGACCAAATGTTGGACGGCATGCGTGCCATCGACGAGCATTTCGTGTCTGCGCCGTTGCAACAAAACATCCCAATGGTGTTGGGTGCCATAGGTGTTTGGAACAGGTCGGTGCTTGGCCGCGCAACGCATGCGCTCATTTCGTACTCCGACGCGCTGGCCTCGTTTGCGCCGTACGTTCAGCAGCTAGAGATGGAAAGCAACGGCAAGCGCGTGCGCACAGACGGCACCCCCGTTTCGGTTGAAACTGCTCCGGTCATTTGGGGTGGCGTGGGCACCAACTCGCAGCACGCCTACATGCAGTTGCTGCATCAGGGAACCTCCGTGATCCCTGTGGATTTCATTGGCTTTGCCAAAGTGCTTGCGCAGGGATCGGAAGAACACGACGCGTTGGTTGCAAATATGTTGGCGCAGTCGCAAGCACTTGCATTCGGGCGCGCAGCAGATGGCGCGGATGCGGCTTTGTCCGACCATCGTGCAATGCCAGGTAACCGCCCAAGCACCACCATCATTGCCAGCCAACTGTCGGCTGCAACCCTTGGGGCACTGATTGCCCTCTACGAACACAGCACGTTTGTGCAGGGCTGTATTTGGGATATCAACTCGTTCGATCAGTGGGGCGTGGAGCACGGCAAACAACTTGCCGCCACGGTGGCTGCAGATATTGCCGAAGGTACGGCAAGTGCCAGCCACGATTCTTCAACAAAATCGCTGCTTGATTGGTACTTGAAGCACCGTTAAGCCACGTAGTCTTTCGGCGTGGCCGTGCAGATTTCGCAAGCAGAACGGATGATGAATTTGTTGGCGTTGCTGGTGCAACGCTCGCAACCCCTCACGCTTAAACAGATTCGCCAAGAACTGGGTAACCAGTATTCGCCAAGCGACACCGCAGCCAGGGCCGCATTCGAGCGCGACAAGAATGATTTGCGACAGATGGGAATACCCATCGAGATGATCACGCTGGGCGGCGATGCGGCGGGCGAAGGCGCATACAAAGTAGATCGACGCAAGTTTGAGTTAAGCGATTTGCGCCTCACCGACAGCGAGAGGGAAGCGCTGCAGATGGCGGTTGCAACCATTCGTTTGGGCGCAAGTCACGGCGACGAAGCGCTGTGGAAGTTGGGTGGCGAGCGCGCACTGAATACGCCCTCCACCAGCGTGAACGTGCAACTGGACGACAGCATTTTGCCGGCGCTTGCCGCGGGCGTGGTGGAGCACCGCACATTCAACTTCACATATAAAGGTGAGAAGCGACGCGTAGACCCATATGGGTTGTTGGCGAGAAATGGTTTTTGGTACATCGTTGGCTTCGATCACCTGCGCGGTGCGCAACGAGTGTTTCGTGTCGATCGCATCGAAGGAAAACTGGAAGCGGGCGACAAGGGTTCGTTTCAGCGCCCCGACGGTTTCGATTTGGCGAAGGCCGTGCCAACCGAGCAAGAGATGTTGGCAGAAGGCGACAGCCAAAGCCCAACGGCCGTGGTGTTAGTAGACAAAACACTTGCCAGCCGAGTGCGCCGCGAGTTTGGCGATGGTTCGGTAGCCAAAGAACGCGCAGATGGTTCGATCGAGTTTGTTATTCCATGCGCCAATCTCGACGCCTTCCGGTTGTGGTTGTTTGCCATGGTCGACCGGGCCGAAGTGCTGTCGCCGCCGGCAATTAGGGCCAAAGTCATCGAGTGGCTTACACAACAGGCGCGGGGCAACTGATGGCTTCGCGAAAAGTTGTGCGCAAGGGAGTGGCCAATTTGTTGTCTGGGCGCAAAGCGCGCCGCGGCCCCCGCAGCGCGGCAGAGCGCGTGTCTGGTTTGCTCGTGATGTTGCCGTGGGTGCTCGAGCGTAAGCGAGTGAAGCTTGCCGACATGGCCAAACAATTCAAATTGACCGAGGCCGAATTGATGGCCGACATCATGATGGCCGCAATGTGCGGCGTGCCTCCGTATTCGCCAGATGCGTTGATCGATGTGTTTGTGGACGAAGACGAAGTAGTGGCCGAAGTTCCTTCCGTATTTTCTCGGCCGCTGCAACTGAACACGGCAGAAGTGTTTGCTCTTGTCACCATGGGCCAGGCTGCAATGAAATTGGCCGGCGCCGACACATCGGGCCCACTTGCAACCGCACTAGCCAAAGTTCGGCCGCTGTTGCCCGACGACTCGATGGTGGTGGTGGACATTGCCAACATCAAGTTTCTGCCCGAGTTGCGCCAAGCACTGAGCCCCGCCGAGCAAGTGACGATTACTTACTTTGCGCCGTCTACCGCCACGCGCACCGAGCGCACCATCACGCCGCGCGCGGTGTTTGAAGACGCGGGTAATTGGTATGTATCGGCCGACGACAACTTGTCTGGCGAGCGCCGCGTGTTTCGTGTGGATCGCATCGAGGCGCTCACTCGCACCGGTGTGTTGGCACCAAAGTTTGGCGAACCCGACGAAACGGACAGCGACGGCCCCGAATGGTTTGGCGACGCAGTGCAGCATGTAACACTGCGCGTTGCCCCACGAGCACGGTGGGTTGTGGAGTCGTACCCCTACGTGTCGCGTGTGCAGGAAGCCGATGGCAGCAGCGTGGTGCAGATGGCAGTCAGCAGCGAGCACTGGCTGAGCAGGTTGCTATTGCGGGCTGGAAGCGATGTGCAGGTTGTAGAGCCCGCCAACTACGCCGACTTGGGCCAGCGCACGGCACGCAGCGTGCTGCAGCGCTATGGCAAGTAAACAGCGCCAAATAGTTATTTGGAGGCGAGTGCCTTCGTAAAGCTTTCGCGGTCGAAGTAGTCGCGCCACAGCGCAATCTTGCCTTCGCTGACCACAAAAAGGCCCGCAATATCTAGCTCGATCCAGCGGCCATCCAT
>CAZNBF010000004.1:17515-28588 GCA_964571325.1 uncultured Acidimicrobium sp. | reverse complement strand
ATTGGAACGACCGATTGGATGATTGCACTCAGCCTTGCGCTAACAGGTTTTGGAATGGGCATTGCAGCACCTTCACTGACAGCGTTGCTTGCTGCCTCGGTGAAACAAAGTGATATGGGTGTTGCAAGCGCAATGCAGCAATTGCTATCTCAAATGGGTGCCGTGTTGGGCGGTGCGCTCATGATCAGCGTTCATGACATCACCGAATCGTCGGGCAAGGTATCTAGTTATTCCTACGGCCTGTTGGTTGGAGTGGTGGCAACGGCCTTGGCAATTGGCACTGCCAGTTTGGTGCGCTCGGCCGAGCGTTAGACGCAGTTGCTTTGTGGGGGTATTATTGCCCCATGAAAATTGTGAAGACTTCGTTCATTTTGGTCTTATCTGCAGCATTGGCTCTTTTACCAGCAATCGCTGACGCAGAGGGCGTGGGTCAAACATGCAAAAAGGTTGGATCCTTCAGCGTCGTCAAAGTAAAGGGTAAAGCAACGAAAGTTCAGTGCGTGAAGGTGGGCAAGAGTTCCAAATGGCAGCAAGTCTCAACAAGCACAAAAACTGATTCAGCAATAACTCCCGTAGCAGCACTTGCGTCTGTTGAAAATTGTCGGATAGCGGACGCAACACCCGGGGTCATTTCTTCCGGTTTTCCAAGGCCTGATGGCTACCCATCAACAACAAAAAAAATACGTGTGCTGGTGTTACCTGTTAGCTTCACTGATCTTCCATTTACGAACAGCGACTTAACTTATGTTAAATCGAAGTACAAAAATGTCAATGATTACTACACTGCGACTTCGTATGGTTCTGCATCAGTTGAGGCTGTTTATGCAGATTCGGCCAGTTGGGCAAATGCTGGTGGATCTTTAGCGGAAATCGGTTTTGTGAATTCACCACCCCAATTTGATCGTGCACCTTTTTATCGCCGACTGATTAGTGAGTATGAAGCTGGTAATTCAGTTGCAGGTTTTGACATCGTTGAAATTGTGACGTCTTCGTCAGGACAGTTCAATGGCGGAGTTGGATTTCCACCTGGCTCGAGTATGTACGGGACTGGCAGAAGCTTTGGTGGCATCCTCACCACGGGTGGTGCGGCATTTGATTGGAATACGTTGGCGCATGAACTGGGTCATGCATGGCTTGGCCTGGAGGATTTGTATTTTTTTCGAACAGATGCTCAGTCATCAGCCGGGTACCCAGTGATTGGTTCGTGGGATTTAATGGGCTTATCTTCGGGCAACCAAAAAGAGCTTGGTGGCTGGAATCGTTGGTTGGCGGGTTGGATTGCGACAACGTCAATACGTTGTGTAGACACGCGCGGGGTCACTCGACACCAACTCGAACCACTGTCCCAAAAGCAGACATTATCCGGCGCAAAAATGATGGTGTACAAACTTTCGGCAAACTCGGTTGTAATTGCCGAATACCGAGCGGAGTCGGCTTACAACGAGGCACAATCAAAACTTTTGGTGTATCGAGTCGACACGACATTCGGTCATGGTCAAGGGCCTGTGCGGTACATTGCCGATCTTGGAAAAGCCGGAGCATCAACGACAGTCGATTCGGTCAAGATCTCACTTCAGAAAATTGATAAATCGGGAGTCGTTATCGAAGTGTCAACCATCGGCTAAAACTGGCAGCGTTAGTTTTTGACGCTGAATTTATGAGCGCGCAGCAGACTCGGTGAGCGCGTCGAGGACGAGCACACGAGCGAGATGCTGACGATATTCGGCAGAGGCCCGCAAGTCCGACGAGGGGCTGGTGTTTTCCGCGGCCAACTGTGCGGCCTCCTGCGCGCTTGCGCCAGAAGCGAGGGCTCGCTCGGTGGCTTCGGCGCGAACGGGGACTTCACTCATGGCGCCAAGAACAATGTGGCTTCCCGAGAGAGCGACTGAAACGACAGCCCAGTCCTGAGAGCGGATGGTGAACTTTTGGTAGCTCCAGGGGCTCGACGATGCTTCTGGAATGACGATCTCGGTGAGGATGTCGCTTGGTTCGAGAGCGGTTGTCCAGAAGCCAAGGAAGAATTCGGCTGCGGGGATGGTGCGTACTCCGGATGGTCCTGAAACAACGAACGATGCATTGGCTGCAAGCAGTGCGCAGGACAAGTCGGAGGCCGAATCGCCGTGGGCTACCGAGCCGCCAATGGTTCCTCGGTTGCGCACTTGGGGGTCGCCTACTAGTGCAGCGGCCGCGGCAATAAGCGGAGCATGCTGGCGAACGATAGGTGAGCGTTCGATGTCGACGTGTCGTGTGAGTGCGCCAATGATGATGTTGCCGGATTCTTGTTTGATGCCCTGCAGTTGTGTGATGCGCATGATGTCGACGAGCACGGTGGGCGTTGCCAAACGCAATTTCATCAGTGGGATAAGTGAGTGACCACCAGCAAGCAGCTTGGCCTCATCGCCGTGATGCTCGAGTGCGTCGCTTGCTTCCTTGATCGAGGAAACCCGAATATGGGTGAATGGTGCGGGAATCATTGTGCTCCGCCATTCTCGGCTGCCCAGCGAACTGAATTGACAATCATTTCGTAGCCCGTGCAACGACAGATGTTGCCTTCGAGTGCGTGGCGGATTTCGTGTTCGGTTGGCTGTGGGTTTTCACTCAACAACGCCGTGCAGGCCATGACCATTCCTGGTGTGCAGTAGCCACATTGCAGGCCGTGTTCTTGGCGAAAGCCCTCCTGCACTGCGGTGAGACCATTGAAACGGCCAGACAAACCTTCGACAGTTGTTACTTGTTCGCCGTCGGCTTGAACGGCAAGAAGCGTGCAGCTTTTCACTGCTTCGCCGTTGAGTAACACAGTGCACGCGCCGCAGTTGGATGTGTCGCAGCCGATGTGTGCACCAGTGAGGCGCGCATTTTCACGGATGTAGTGAATGAGGAGGGTGCGATCTTCTACCTCGTGTTGTTGCTCTGCTCCGTTGATGGTGATGCGTACGGTGGTCATTACTTGCTGCTCCCATTCATTGCTCGCCAAACCTTCTCGGGCGTAACTGGCATATCAATATGCTCTACACCGAACGATGAGAGCGCGTTCACGATTGCGTTGACAACTGCGGGCGGGCTGCCGACAGCGCCAGACTCGCCGATTCCCTTCGCGCCAAGCGGATTGTTTGGGCACAGTGTGGTGATTCTTCCCGCGGTGTAATTGGGCATGTCTGGGGCGGAGGGAATGAGATAGTCGATCAAGTTTGCGGTGATTGGCTGCCCAGAAGATGGGTCGTAACTGACTTGTTCGAAGAGGGCCTGTGCGATGCCTTGGGCAACGCCGCCGTGCACCTGGCCTTCGGCAAGAAGCGGATTGATGACCGTGCCGCAGTCGTCGACAACGATCATGTTTCGAATCTTGGTCTTGCCCGTTCGGCGATCTACTTCAACAACACAGGCATACGCGCCAGATGGATAGGAGAAGTTTGGGCTCTCGTGGAACAGGCGTTCCTCAAGTGTTCCTGCCTGAAGTTCCGGTGGAAGGCGAAGTGGTTGGAAGCTGGTGGTTGCTACGTCGGACCAACCAACTTTCTTGCCTGGCGTGCCGCGAACGTTGAACGCGTTGTCTTTAACTTCAATGTCGCTCTCGGATGCCTCGAGCAGGTGGGCCGCAATTTTTTTAGCGCGAACCATCAATCGTTCTGATGCAACCTTGACGGCAGAACCAACGGTAGGTACACCGCGACTGCCCATTGTTCCGATGCCTTGGATGACTGTTGCGGTGTCGCCGTGAATGACGCTGATGCGTTCGAACGGCACGCCAAGTTCGTCGGATGCAATCTGTGCAACAAACGTTTCGTGGCCCTGGCCATGTGGCGACGAACCAATGAAGATTGTTGCCGAGCCGTCTGGCGCGATTCGGATTTGCGCCGACTCCCAGGAAGCGAGGTGGCCGAAGCCCTCAAGCGAACCGTTGGGGCCGAAGCCAGCAATTTCTAACCAGCACGAAAAGCCAATACCGATGAGTGGTTTCGACAGGTCGTTGAGGTTGCGTGCCTGCTCGGCTTTCACCGAGTCGTAGTCGAGAAGACGTAGGCACTCATCGAGTGCTTGGGGGAAGTCGCCCGAGTCGTAGACAACCGCTTCGTTGTGGGTTTCGTACGGAAACTCTTTTGGTTGGATGAAGTTGAGCTGACGAACTTTCACTGGGTCGATACCGGTGCGAAGAGCCACCAAGTCGATGATGCGCTCGATTGAAAAAGTTGCTTCTGGGCGCCCTGCGCCGCGGTATGCAGCGACGGGGGTGGTGTTGGTGACAACGGTTCGGAAACCTGTGGAGACGTGGGGGATTTTGTAGCAGCCTGCTGCCATCCAGCCCGTGAGTACAGCAAGGCCTAAACCGGTTGGGTCGCCAAATGCGCCAAGGTTTTGGCTGATCACCATGCGCAGCGCGTTGATCTTGCCGTTCTTTTCGAAACCGACTTCAATTTCGTGAACCTGATCGCGACCGTGCGTCATTTGCACCATTGCTTCGGAACGTGTTTGCACAAACTTGACTGGCCTGCGGAGCCACTTCGAGAGCAGTGGGGCTACGAAGAACTCGGGATACCAAACAATTTTTGCACCGAAGCCGCCGCCGACATCTGGCGCTACAACGCGGCACAGGTTCTGCGAGACATCGAGCCACGAAGCAAGTTTGTTGCGCAAGTGGTGAGGTGCTTGGGTGGTTGCCCAGAGCGTGAGCCCCTCCTGCGTCCAATCTGCGAGGCAGCCAACGGTTTCGATTGGCACGACAGCACAGCGCTGGTTGACGATGCGCAAGTGTGCCCGACCGTGCGACTTGGCGAAATGCTTTTCCAAGTCGTCAAGCATTGGCACCTTCGTGAGCACGTTTGAGCTTTCCGATTCGAACAACAACGGTGCGCCGGGTGCAGTTGCTTCGTCAACGGTGGTGACCGCATCGAGTGACTCGTAATTGACAACTACCGTCGGTACGGCATCGGCGGCCTGATAACGATTCTCTGCAACGACAATGGCTACTGGTTCGCCAGCCCAACGAACACGGTCGTGGGCAAGCACTGGTCGTTCGAGGTCGGGGAGGCCGCCGGGAAGATTGGGGAATGTGGTGAAATCTGCTGCAGTCCATACACCGAGAACGCCTGGCATTTTTAGCGTTGCAGAAACGTCGATGGACAAAATCTTGGCGTGGGCTTGATCGGACATCACGAACTGTGCGAACGCAGTATTTACTGGTGCGATGTCGTCAACAAATCGACCGTGCCCAGTGAGCAGGCTTGGGTCTTCTTTTCGAAGTACTTTTGCTCCGACAAGACTCATAGGGATTCTCCTTTAATACAACGGACGGCGGCGATCATGGCTTGAGATGATGTCCTTCGGAATCGGAAGGGTCGTGCCACCACTGATCTTTTGTGGCTGCGTCTTTTGCTTGCTTGCGGGGGCCCCAACCAAGAATTCGGCCAAGCAGATATTCGGGGCCACTTTCTTCGCGGCGCCACCAACGGCGCTGACCACCATGAACGCGTTTCTGGAATGTGGAGAGGCCGACCGAAATGATCAACGCGCAACCGAAGAAGAGGTTCTCTACCCACACCGCGCTTACTCCGGCAAGTTGCAGGCCCTTGACCCCGCTCTGCAGAACGAGCACTGCAAGCAGCGTGCCAAGAACGTTGAAACGTCGCTTGAATTGGGTTGCACCTAGAAACGCTGCGGCGAATGAAGGCAGGAGATACGGCGCGCCGGATTGAGCCTGGACGGAGCCGAATTGGGAAGCGAGAAGAATGCCGGCAATTGCACTGAAGAATGCCGATGTGAGCATGGCACCTGAGATGTAGCGGTCGGTGTGAATACCGGCAAGCCGCGCGGCATCACGACCGCCACCAGTTGCAAAGAAGTAACGACCAACTGCTGTGTGTTCGAACATGAACCACAAAATCAAGGCAAGGATGAGTGCGATGAGAACGGTGCGAGTGATTCCGAATGCGAACTCGTCGGTGATGGCAAGGTAAGAATCGGGCAGGCCCAGAATGGAGCGGTTTCCCGATCTCCAAACGGAATAGGCGGTGAGTACCGAGCTCATGCCAAGCGTGGCAATAAATGAGTCGATCTTTACTCGCACAATGAGCGTTGCGTTGACGGCGCCAACCACAAGGCCAAGAACAAGTGCCGCAGCAATTGCGGGAATGACGGACCACTGTTTGTCAACCAATAGCCATGACACCGTCACTGCAGACGCCGAGACAGTTGCGGCAATTGAAAGGTCGAACACACCGGCCGAGAGGGGAACGAGGAGGCCAAGTGCGACCACGATGAGAATGGACTGCTGGTTGATGACCGAGCGGTGAGTAAGCCAGGTGAGCCACGTGGAAGGAACCCACAGTGAAAACAGCATCCATGCGACGCCGTATAGGTAGATAACACCGATATTGCGTGGGTGCAGTTTCTTGAGTTTGAATGGCGAGCGGCGGGTATCGAACCGGCTGTCGATCTTGTCTTTCTTGTCGGTGCGTTCGTATTTGACGCGCCACCTGCGCGTCACTTTGTTCTTTTTCAACACGAGGCGGGCCTTTACTTCTCCCGTCTTTTCATTAATTTTCACGAATTCCCCCATGCTGAATTTGTTGGCGCTTCGCGAATGACTTCGATTGAAACCTTTCGCGGTGCAACGCGTGCACCAACTCTATTTGACGTGGCGCCAAGAGTCTCAGTCACAATGCGTGAAGCGGTGATTTCTTCTCCGAAAAGTTCGCATGCCACCGAGCCGCCGCGCATGATCAGCACTCGGTCGCACAAGCGGATTAATTCGTCGGTGTCGGACGAGGCCACGACAACCGTGCCACCCTCTTGGGCAAATCGCTCTACGCGCTCGTACACGGCTGATTTCGAGCCAATGTCTACACCTTGTGTTGGCTCGTCCAAGATGAGCACTTCGGGTTCGGTACGCAACCACCTTGCGAGCACTGCCTTCTGTTGATTGCCGCCCGAGAACTTTGACATCTTGCGGCGCGGTAGCGGGGGGTCGATGTTCATGTCGTTGATCCATTGAGCGACATCGGTTTTCAGTCGCTTGTAATCAAGCGTGATACCCCTTCGCAACGTGGAGAGTCGGGGTAGTGGAATGTGATCTTCCAAACGTTCCTCGAGAATGAGACCAATGCGCTTGCGATCTGCTGGCACTAGCGCCATGCGTGCCTTGATCGATTGGTGCGGATGCGCAAAGACTTTCTTTTTGTTGACGAGCACCTTGCCCATGAACCTTGGGGTAACGCCGAAGAGACAGTTGGCAACTTCTTCTCGACCAGAGCCGATGAGGCCAGCAACGCCGACAATTTCGCCCGCGTGTGCCTTCAGCGAAACACCGCGAAGTGTGAAACCAAAAAGATTTTCGGCTTCGAGCACCACGCGACCATGTTCGGTGATGGCGCGATTGCGCCCCAACGACAAATCACGGCCAACCATGAGTTGCACTAAGTCGCTGGCATCCAGCGTTTTTACATCCTGGCCTGATGCAACTACTTTGCCGTCGCGCAAGACCGTTACTTTGTCGGCCAAGTCGAGCACTTCGTCGAGCATGTGGCTAACAAAGATGACACCTACTCCGAGGCTTGCTACACGCCGTACTTCGCGAAAGAGGGCATCGACTTCGCCTCGGTTGAGAGCTGCGGTTGGCTCATCCAAGATGAGCAGGCCTGGCTTGTCGAAGTTCCAATCTTGCAACGCACGCACAATGGCCACTGCGGCACGTTCGCCAGAGGTGAGTGATGCAAGCGGGCTGCGCACGTCTGGCGCAAGCCCGAAGCGGAGGAGTAGTTCTTGGCAACGTCGCGCTTCTGCGCGCCATTTGATTCGGCCGCCGAAACCGGTTTCGTATCCGCGTCCAAGGCCAAGGTTTTCGATTGCAGAAAGCGTTGGAACAAGACCAAGGTCTTGATGCACAATTCGAATTTGTGTTCGCAGTTGTGGCGAGAGTCGCCATAAGTCGACTCGTTCATTACTGAACTCGACGTTGGCGCCATGATCTGCCTTGAGATAACCGGCGATCAGTTTGATGAGAGTTGATTTGCCCGATCCGTTTTGGCCGATCAGTGCGTGAATTTCGCCGGGGAGAATTTGGAGGTGTGCTTCACTTAGTGCCACCTGGCCTGGGTAAGTCTTGGAAATAGAACGAATGTTGAGGATTGGTGTGGGCTCAATCATTTGATCACGCGTCGTGGAAATGTCAAAGGGGTGGCTGTCAGCCCAAGTTGGATTGACAGCCACCCCATTTTGACTAATTAATTATTTACTTGCCCCAACGAGCGAGGAACTTGTCTTGGAAACCGACAACTCCTGGCCACAATGCGGTTGGGTCGGCAATGGTGTCCGCCTGCAGAATCTGCAGTGGCAAACCGTTGAGACCAATGTCTGCATGTCCGGCGATGTTCTCGGAAGCTGGTGCCTTCGAGATGGTGCCACCGGAGAGGAGGCTCACTGCCATGTCAGTTACACGCCAGCCGAGCAATTCGGAAGCGAGAGCAACTTCACCGATTTGGTGACGACCCTTAGCAATGAAGTCGAAGTTCATTGGTCCGCCAGCCTGTGAAACAGCCTTGGCTTGGTCAATGAGGCCAGCTGCATCAAGTGCATCTGGAACTCCGTACATCATGCCGCCGAATGCGTAGACAATGAAGTCCAAGGTTGGGTCGGCCTGCAATGCAGAAACGATCTGACCTGGCAGGTTGACACCAATATCGGAGATCGCAACTTCTTGAGTCTCGACTTTGCAGTCTGGACAAATTGCTGCGATTTCGTCGTTGAAGCCCTGTTGTACAAGTGAGAGCACTGGGAAGACTGGCAAGCCAACAAACCGAATGTTCTTGTTCGGGCTGTTTGCAACTGCATAGTCGGCCATCAGTACGCCGTAGAAGTAGTAGTCGTCTGCCGACAAAACGTTTGCAGCAATTCCATTACCTGGTTCGTAACCTTCTGGCAGCGACCATGAGATCACTGGGATGTTCATCCCTTGCAAGGTTGCAAGCTGATCGGCGAACCACTCACGTGGGTTACCGCTCGACATCACGACGTCTGGCTTGGCAGCGATTGCAGCATCAAATGCGGCAGCAACTGTTTCCGGAGTGTCCTGGTGCGATGTGGACTTGAATGTCCAACCAAGTGCCTTGACCGCAGCCTCGACACCAACTTGAATTTCTGCGCAAACCGCGACACTGCAAGCAATGTAATAAACAGTCTTTGCTTCTGGAACTGATGCAGGTGCTTCGCCAAGATCGATCTCGGTGATTGTCTGCAGGTATTTGGTAACGCGAGCTGCTGCGATATCGGCTGCTGACGAGTCTGTCGCTGCCGCGGTGGTGTCGGTGGCTGCATTGTCTGCATCGCTACCTCCACATGCGGTCAACGCGAGCAAACCAGCAACTGATAATGCGAACATACGACGCACCATCAATGGATGTGATTTTTTCATGTATCCCCCTAGGTTGAGAATCGGATAAACCGATTAGGGAAGCCTATCTAGTGCTTTTCCCCAATGAAAAGCCGAGAACCAGGCTTTATGAGCCGAGGATTTTGGTGTTTAGGTTGTCAACGAACTGGGCAAGGATTTTGTCGCTGACGTCGGCAAGAGCGCCTCTGCCGAACTGGCCAATTTTGCCCGAGATGGTGAGGTCGGTGTCGACTGAGCATTGGGACGAGCTATCGCTCACTGCGGTGAGCGTGGCTGTGATCAGGGCTGAAGCATTGCCCTTTCCCGATCCGTCGCGACCTTCGCCTTTCAGTACTGCACGATGCTGAACGTCGTCGCGTTCGATGAATGACGCCTGTCCTTCAAACTTGGCAAGAATTGGACCGACTTTTACTTTGACATTTCCGAAATAAGTATCACCTTGTGCTGCAGTGAGTTGGGCCCCGGGAAGGCAAGGTGCAATGAGTTCGATGTCGGTAAGAATTGCCCATGCTTTGTCAATAGGAACATTGACAATAAATTCGTGGTGAAGGTCCATACAATCAGTCTCCTAACGTTTGCTCAGTATAGGTGGCACCATGCAGAACAGATCTGGCCTAATCATCACCGGTGGCTGGGCGCACGATTTTCAAGCATCTGTTCCCTCGTTGGTAGAGACTTTGTCGGGCGCGAACATTTCCTGCGACATTGCGTGGGACGTGGACCAATCGGAACAGATGATGTTGCAGAACACATACGACATCATCGTTGGTTACGCCTGCTGGTTTCAGATGAACGACAGTCGTTACTCGGCAGAACAGCGCGGCCTCTGGGCAAGAAGCACCTCCGAACAGTGGAACAGCGCGTTGCAGAAACAGAAGGACGGTGGGGCGGGCTTGCTGGCCGTGCACACTTCGGTTATCTCGTTTGAAGATTCGACGACATGGGCCAACTGGGTTGGGGGTTCATGGAATTGGGGTGTTTCCAATCACCCGCAACCGGGCGACGTGCACGTGGAGCGTGTTGGCGAGCACCCAATTGTTTATGGTGTCGAGCCATTTGTTGTGCACGACGAGCGATACATGCATGTATCGCGCGCCGAAGATGCTGAAGTGCTCACCGAATCGATTGGTGCTGACGGAAACCAGGCAAGCATGTGGGCGCTTGCCAAGGATGGTTCGCGTTCGGTCTACAGCGCGCTTGGCCACGACCAACTGTCATTTTCTCATCCCACCCATCAATTGTTGTTGCGAAGAGCGGCTGCATGGGTGGTGGGTGAAGCTGATGAACAAGTGCGCAGCATCAAGTCTTGACACTATTGTTGGCCCATGGCTTACCGCGTTGAAGTACAAAAAGACTTGTGCATTAGCTCTGGCAAATGTGTCAGTGATGGCCCCAAGGTGTTTCGTTTTGATGATCAGGAATTAGCAGAACCGATTTCCGAAACCACAGATTACGAACTGCAGTCATTACTCAAGTTGGCGCGCAACTGCCCCGGGGAAGCAATCACTATTTTTGCCGAGAGCGGCGAGATCATTGATCATTCGTAGCCGTAGCTACGCCTGAAAAATCACAGGGTATTCCAGCCAGTTCTGACGTAGGGATTGCGCGTCGCGTTTCGCTGGTCGTGCTGGGTCGGGAATTGCGCCATGTTGCAAAACAATCTGCGCCATCGTTGCAATTGCACCAGTGAG
>CAZNBF010000004.1:14320-17415 GCA_964571325.1 uncultured Acidimicrobium sp. | reverse complement strand
TCGATGGTGGTGTCGCTTACTGCAATGCGAACAGACTCTGGGCTTGCAGGATGCAACCGCAGCGATTCGAAGCCAAAACGTTGAATCAATGCAATGTCGTCGACCAAATCGTTTCGGCTGTCTGGGTGCGAGTCGATCCACTCGAAAATGTGGTCCATCAAATTGACGAATGCCCCAGATGTTGAATGCGAACCAACCCAAGGGAAGTACGCGATTTCGCGCAGAACTGTTTCGTCTGGGATGGAGAGGTTGTCCTGGTTTGAAAGCAGTGTCATCAACACGTCTTTAGGAAGTTCTGCCGCGTCAAGTTCGTTGGCTGCAACCTGCTGGAGCAACTGCAATCGACTGGCTCGAGCGGGGGCGAAAAACTCGGCTTCAAATGTTGCCAGGGCCGCATTGCCATCGTTGATCACGGATTGTTTGTCGCCAATGAAATGATTGACGCTGGAAGCCCGAGCCAATTTGCTCATGAGTTCGGCCAAGAGAACAAAACGCGTCGGGTCTGTGCCTAGATCGATGCCGGCAATGCCCGCAGAAATGCGCATCATGGTGAGGCGCGCAAGTTGCAAAAGGTCGACGCTGCCCGCAGCGAGGTGGGTAGAGATACTCTCGGCAATGTTGTGCGGGATGAGGTCTTGTTCCCAAAAAGCAAATGTGTCGCGGCGAAACAGTCGATTCTCTAAACGGCGTCTTGCGGTGTGTTCGGCGTCGTGCAGGTTGACAATGACGCCGGACATCAATGCCGTGCCTTCGTCGTAGAGGCCTTGCCGTAGGTAGCGATTGCGCAACGCGCCGCGCGCATGCTGCCAAGTGGACAGCGTGATTTGCTGCGGCGACATTGCCGCTAGCTCGCGAAAATTACGTGATACGAACCCCAGTAGGGGCGCTTCGTTGTGGTGTCCATTTTGGCGGGAAGCTCGGGATTGGGGACGACGTTGCGATCGAACATTGCCTGAACCGCAACTGTTGCAAGCCCGTACTCAAACTCGGAGGTTTCTTCGGAGCGCTCCGAAAGACCTGCGGCCAATTCTTGGCCGATGCAGGCGTGCATGCCGTGGCCGAACGAGAGGCCCCACGGTGCAACGTTGGGTGTTTCGATGACGCGGTGAGGGTTGAACTCGGTGGCGGTGTCTCCAAAGATGTTTGCGCTTCGGTTGACCGACATGAGATCGATGGTCACTAATGAATCTTTCGGAACGACAGTTCCCGACTTGAGTGTGATGTCGGTAGTTGCTCTGCGCATGGCAGTTGGGCTTGAGGGATTGAGCCGGATCGTTTCGAACATGGCGCGTTGCACAAATGAGCGGTCTGTCTTTACAAGCGCGCGGTCTTCGGGGTGCTTGTCGAGCCAATTGAAGAGGTTGTCCAGTGTTCGCACGAATGCCGTGGCCGATGTGTGTGCGCCAGCAAGAAGAAAGAATGCAATCTCTTTGAGGATGATCTCGTCGGGCAAGTGAAGTGAGTCTTCGTTTTTGAGCAATTCGGTAAGGATGTCCTTCGGAAGCTCAACGGTCTCGTCGGTGGCTGCAGCGGCAATCAGTTGTTGGCGGCGCTTGATTGATGGGGCAAGAAACTGCACGTTGAATTCGCTTTTGGCGCCTTCAACTTCATTCGTTACTTCTTTTGGATCTCGCGTGGTGTGCGCAAGAGTTGCGCCTTCGATGAACTTCATCATGAAGCCGTACAGGCTGTCGGTCTCTTCTTTGGTCTTGAGCGGGCGATCGACCCCTGCGTTGAGTGCAGCGAGATTCATCATCAGTTGATGCGAAAGTTCGACGAGCTCGGCACGCCCCGAAGCAACATGGGGTGCAAGAGTTTCCTGAATTACTTGCGGGAAGAGGTCGCGCTCGTAGTGCACCAGTGTTTCGCGGCGGAACAAACGATTCTCAAGTCGGCGGCGGGCGCGATGTTCGTCGCCGTGCAGATTGACGAGAACGCCATCCATCACTACTTCGCCGGCGTCGTAAAGCGCCTGCTTGAAATCTTTGTGGCGGTAAATCTCTTTGGCGTCGTCGAAGGTAGTTACGGTTAGCACGTTCACGATATTACGCCCAGTCCCATGCCTCCATCAACGGCGAGAACTGTGCCCGTAACCCATTCGGCACGAATCAAATATTCGATTCCCTCGGCAATTTCAAGCGAGGTGCCGATGCGGCCAACAGCATGGTGGTTGGCCATCGACTGCAGACGTTGCATTGCAGCATCCTCGGAAAAGATGCCAGCCCGCACATTGATTTCGGTAGGTACTGCGCCTGGTCGGACTGCGTTCACTCTGATTTTTCTTGGCCCCAGTTCGGTGGCCAAAACTTTGACGAGTGCCTCTAAGGCACCCTTTGTCGCTGCGTATGGTGCGGCGCCTGGATATGCGCGAACGGTGTAGACCGAACCCATAAAGATGATTGCTCCCTCGGACTTAACGAGGTGGGGAAGCGCTTCTTGGGTGAGCATCATGCCTGCAACCACATTGTCGTTAAAGATTTGTTGCAGGCGCTCTTCGGTCCATTCTTCGACAGGCTTGCGTTCCATGTTTCCGGCATTGGAAACAAGCGCATCAATTCCGCCGCCGTGTTTGACTGCGGTTTCAATGAGCAGCTTGCGATCGGCATCCTTCGTAACGTCGGCTTGAACCCACGCGCAGTTTGGGCCAATTTCTTTTGCAACGGCCTCGACTCGTTCTGCGCGTCTTCCGCAGATGGTTACTTTCGCGCCGCCGTTAGCAAGGTGGCGTGCTGCTGCCTCACCGATACCGGAACCGCCGCCAGTGATGACGACCGACATTGTTGAAAGATCTTTCATGGTTACCTCGATGGTCCGACTGAATCGACGCTCTTGGGCCGGGGAAGCGTAGAGAGAATGCTCATTGCAATGCCTCCGTCAACCAAGATGTTCTCGCCTGTGATGTATGACGATTGGTCTGATGCAAGAAATGCAACCAAGTTGGCAATGTCTTCTGCCGTGCCAAGACGGCGCAGCGGAATGCGCGCCTCGCGCTCTTGACGAATTTGCAAATCGGCGTGGACGGCATTGCTCATGCCTGCATCGATCAGTCCGGGTGCGATGGCATTGACACGGATTCCGTTTGGGCCCCATTCGAC
>CAZNBF010000004.1:12829-14220 GCA_964571325.1 uncultured Acidimicrobium sp. | reverse complement strand
GAAAGGGCGGCCGTGATGGACTCTGGCTTCGAGACGTCTGCCTCGAGCGCAACGCAATTTGCACGCAGCGGTTCTTCGTTTTCGATCGCGGCAATGCTGATGTCGGCAAGACCAACGCGCCAGCCGTCGTCGGCAAGGCGGTTTGCAATGACCCGTCCGATTCCCCGAGCAGCGCCAGTGACGATTGCGTTTTTCATCGCATTTCCCCCATTACCGTAAAGTCCTTGGGCAAAACGATAGAGCCAAAATTAGTCGTTCGGGCATTCCTGGACGCCGTTGAATCGCGCGACGCATCCGCAGTTGCGGCCTGCTTTGCACAGGACGCCGTGTATCAAAATGTTCCGCATGCGGCGTTCAACGGACGCACTGAAATTGAACAGCTGTTTGCGCCGATACTGAATGCAAGCGAGCGAGTCGAGTGGGAAGTGCTATCTATGGCGCTCGAAGGCCCGCGAGTACATCTTGAACGCATCGATCGCTTCTGGATACAAGGCAAGGAATACTCCGTTGCGTGTCATGCAGTGATCACCGTAGACATGGCAAGCGGCTTGATTGCATCGTTTGTTGATTACGTTGATTTGGGGGAGTGGCGAGCAACGTTGGGCGACGTGCTTCGCAAATAACTACGAGAGTGCAACCTCGCGAGTAAGTGCAATTTCGGACCAGCTGGAAGTTTGCTCGCCTCGGAACAAAGATCGTGCTGGCATCGGGCTGAGGTCGACTTGTTTTCCGCGGCAAAAGAGATGGCGGAATGTGGACTTATCGCTGAGCAGCGAAACATTCTTGGATGGATCGCCGTCGAGTATCAAAACGTCGGCGCGGTAACCGCTAGCGATGCAACCTGTTTCGCCATACTCGTCGAGCGCGACGGCGTTATCTTTCGTTGCACAAGTAATTGCCTGCAGCGGAGTAAGGCCGAGGTGTTGGACGAACACTTCCATCTCGCGGGCGTGCCAATGGCCGTACGGCGTCATTGAAAAACCGCTCTCGGAGCCACAGAGCAGTTTCATACCTGCGTCGTATGCTTGGCGAAGTTTGGCACCGGTATGTTCGAGCTCGCCTGCGAAGACCGACTTGGCGGTGGATGTTGCACCAGCTTTGTGGCCATACTCGGAAAGATTGGCAAGGAACGTGAACACCGGGCCGACAGGAACCTTCTTGTCGATGATTGCTTCCAACGCCGCATCGCCGAGGAAGGATGCGTGCCAAATGATGTCTACTCCGGCCATCACGGCGTCGAGGGTTGCTTTGTCGCCGCGGCAATGGGCAGTAACGCGAACTCCCAAATCGTGTGCAGTATCGCAAACAACCTTCAGTTCTTCTCGCGTCCAAACCTGAATTTCGCCAGAGCGTGTTGGGATGGAGCCGGTGACGTGAATCTTGATGATGTC
>CAZNBF010000004.1:0-12729 GCA_964571325.1 uncultured Acidimicrobium sp. | reverse complement strand
GCCGCCCTATCAACCAACTCGACTCTGGCGCCGTGTTGGTTCAGCAGATATGCAAAGCGGGAAGGTTGGCCGTCGCTTCCTACCATCCAGGCTTGGAGTTGGTAGCCCTCGTGAACGAGGGATGCGATGTCGGCGCGTAAATCATCCGACCACCAACCCATGTGATGCGGAATGCCGAGTGCCTCGGTTTGCCAAGGCGAGTGAGGGCAGTGTTCGATGAGTTCGACATGGAGCGGGTCGTCAATTGAGTACGTAACCAAAATTGAAATCTCGGTTGGTTCGGTTGTCGGTGTTTGCATGGTGATGGTGCGAACGACAGGTGTTGCCCAGCGCAGGCCAGTAGTGCCGAATGCTTCCATTGCTTCGGGCAAGTTAGGAACCACCCACGCAACGTGATACAGATCGAGGCCGTGTAGCGCCATGGAAATTTAGATCTTGAATATTCTCTGGGCGTTTCCGCCCAAGATTGCTTCCGCTCCGCCCGGCGGTAGTCGAAGACCTTCAACCATTTGGCGGTACTCGTCTTCTGCGTCCCAGCCGCCGAAGTTGGAACCAAGCAGCACACGATCGATGCCTTCGGTGTCGACAAGGAATTGCAACGCATCCGAACGATGCACTGCTGTGTCAAAACTGAGTTGAGCCCACTGATCTGCGAACGAGCGGTGGAGCAGATCTTTGCCAAAAGGTCGCTTGTCGAGCGCCGCCATTAACCGACCTTTTTGGTATGGGGCAAAGCCACCGCCGTGTGCGATGTGGACGTGCAAGTTTGGGTGGCGATCGAGCACGCCAGCAAACAGAAGATGGGAAACTGCAAGACCTTCATCTATCGCGAAACCGTAAATGACATCAAGCTCCCACTTGTCGAAGAATGCGTCTGGCTTTTGATACGAACCGCGTGGCCCCGGGTGAATGACCACTGGTACGCCAAGCCGTTCATGTTCTGACCACAACTCTTCAAACCGCGGATCGGAAAGTGCCAAACCATTTACATCTGTACCGATGTAAGAACAAACGAGGCCAAGTGTGCCAACTGCGCGGTTGAGCTCTTCGCAAGATGCCTGTGGGTCTTGCAGTGGCAATGATGCTGCGCCAACTAGCTGGGAATGCGTGGAGCAAACCGCAGCAATTTCATCATTCTGCTTTTTGTTGAACTCAATCGCAGACTGTTTCGACTGATGATAAAAATAGGTAATTGGGTTTGGGGAAACCAGCTGCATATCAATGCCCATCGCAGCCATTTTTTCGACGCGCTGCGCTGGCACTGAGAACGGGCTGTTGTTGAAGCGCACATTTTCGAGGATGTAGTCGCCAGCACGGAAGAACTCGGTTCCGTTTTCACGAAACCCCATTTCGGGGCCGGCCGCACCGCAACTGCCCATGACACCTGGAAGCAAAATGTGTGCGTGGACGTCAACAACCTTGTGCATCCCCATGCACAAAGTGTACTCGTGGGCTTTTTGGCTAGAGATCGCTGGTGATGGCCATTATTTCGGCCGCCACTTTCATAGCCAAATCATCGTTTGGCATTGCTATTTGCATCTGCATCATCTTGGTCATGTCGCCTTCGACGCGGATCTTTCCGCCAAGGAACGCTTGCATTCCGGCCTGCGGATCGCGCTCGAGAAATATGTGGCGAGCGGTTGCGTAGTCGGTGGTCACCGTGAGGTCGGGCGTTTCTAGATGACCGAGTTCCATAACCAATTCACCACTTGATGTGTCGAGGTGGCTGTTGATGGTGCCGTCACCGAAAGGAACCTTTGTGATCACCTGATTCATGCGAATGGAGATGGGTATTTTTGGCGCCTGATCTTCGTACTTCGCGCGAATTACGCGGGCTTCGGCAATCCATTCGGCGGACAAAAAGGGGTTTGGCATGACGCGAAGGTTAGTTGCTTGCCGCGCGGATCGCATCTCGTGTGGCAAGTGCAACGCCGCGAGCGCTCTGTGCAAAGTGGGCATCATTGCTTGCGTACAGGACAGCCCGAGACGAGTTGATGATGAGGCCTAACCCCGACGAGTTGCTGCCGCTGCGCACCACTGCATTGATGTCGCCGCCTTGTGCGCCAATGCCCGGGACGAGCAGTGGCATGTCGCCAACGATGGCACGAACTTCGGCCAATTCGGCGGGGTAGGTTGCGCCAACGACGAGAGCAGTGTCGCCCATGTGTTGCCATGTGTTTGCTGCAGCACGCGCAACATGTTTGTACAGGGGCTCGTTGTCGATGAGCTGCGATTGGAACTGACCACTTCCTTCGTTGCTCGTGCGGCACAGAACGATGGTTCCCTTGTTTGGGGTGCGAAGGAATGGCTCGAGCGAGTCGGTGCCTAAGTACGGATTCACGGTGACCGCGTCGGCTTGGTAACGCTCGAATGCTTCGCGCGCATAAAGCGCAGCCGTGTCGCCAATGTCGCCGCGTTTGGCATCCAAGATGAGCACGATATGTGGGTATTGGGTGCGAACGTGATCGCACACTGCTTGCAGCTGCGCCTCCGCGCCAACGGCGGCAAAGTATGCAATCTGTGGTTTGAATGCGCACACAGTGTCGGCAGTGGCATCAACAATGTCGATGCAGAACTTCTGGATGCCCAAAGGATCATTGCGCAGATGCGCAGGCATTTTGCTGACGTCGGGATCGAGACCAACACACAGCGAAGAATTGCTCGTTGTCCAGGCGCTATTGATTTTTTGGTGGAAATTCACGCTGAGTAATCGATGCTTAGTCGGTAATGCTGATCGCGCCAGTAGGGCAGAGCTCTTCGGCCAATGTCACTTGCTTGCGCAAACTTTCATCGGGCTGTTCTTGCAAGACATAGAGGAATCCGTCGTCGCGAATTTCAAATACCTGCGGCGCCTGATGCACGCACCCACCAGTTGACGCGCACATGTCGGAGTCCACGGTTACGCGCATGGTGCAAGTTTAGTTGAGTGACTGCGGCTAGTTCTTGTGCGATGCCTGATGACGCTCGAAGGCGTTGAGCACTGCGCGCAACGACGCCGTGATGGTGTTGGGGTCGATGCCGACACCCCAGCGCGTGTGGCCGCTGTCGTCGCCGGTTTCAACATAGGCAACGGCGGTTGCTTGCGAACCCTGGCCAAGCGCGTGCTCGGTGTAGTCCTTCACATCCAAGTTGCCCGAGAACTCGCCGCGAATTGCTCGTACGAATGCGTCGATTGGCCCGTTGCCCTTGGCGGTGAATGTCTGGCGCGTGCCATTGATATCGATGTGCGCCGTGATTTCGGTATTGCCGGTGGCCGAGTCGCTGCGAAGTTCGTGGCTGACCAAGTTGTAGTGGGGTATTGCTGGCAGGTACTCGTTGGTAAACGCTTCCCACATTTTGATTGGGCTGATTTCGCTGCCCGAGTCTTCGGAGAGATGTTGAATATTCTGCGAGAACTCGATTTGCAGACGGCGCGGCAAGTCGAAGCCGTGCTCAGTCTTCATGATGTACGCAACACCACCCTTGCCCGACTGGCTGTTGACGCGGATGACCGCTTCGTAGGTGCGACCAACATGTTTCGGGTCGAGCGGCAAGTAGGGAACGCCCCATTGGTCGTAATTCTTGGGGAGTGCTTCGAAGCCTTTCTTGATGGCGTCTTGATGGCTGCCAGAAAATGCGGTGTAGACCAAGTCGCCAACATACGGATGGCGCTCTGGCACGGGAAGACGGTTGCAATACTCGGCGTCGCGTCGCAATGCGTCGATGTCGGTCATGTCGAGTTCTGGATCGACACCGTTGACAAACAAGTTCATTGCCAAGGTGACGATGTCGACATTGCCTGTGCGCTCGCCGTTGCCGAAGAGGGTTCCTTCAACTCGGTCGGCGCCGGCCATCACGCCAAACTCGGCTGCAGCGACTGCACAGCCGCGGTCGTTGTGGGGGTGAAGTGAAATGCACACGGTGTTGCGCTGTTTGATCTTGCGAATGAACCATTCGATGACGTCGCCGTAGACGTTTGGTGTGTAGCACTCGACGGTGGCAGGAAGATTCAAGATGAGTGGGTTGGAAGGTGTTGGCGCAATGACGTCCATCACCGCTTCACATATCTCGATAGCAAATTCGGGTTCGGTGAGCGTGAAACTCTCTGGCGAGTATTCGTAGCGAACTTCGGTGCCTTTCAATGTTGGCTCAAGTTCTTTGCACAACTTTGCAGCCTTCACAGCAATATCGATCACGCCCTGTTTTTCTAAACCGAACACCACGCGTCGTTGCAATGGGTTGGTGGAGTTATAGAAGTGCACGATTGCTCGGGGTGCACCTTGCAAACATTCGTAGGTGCGATTGATGAGGTCTGGGCGGCATTGCACCAACACCTGAATGGTGACGTCGTTGGGGATGAGATCCTTTTCGATCAGCAATCGAACGAAGTCGTAATCGGGTTGGCTAGCTGATGGAAACCCAACTTCGATTTCTTTGAAGCCCATCTTGACGAGTGTGTTGAACATGCGCAGTTTGCGCTCTGGGTCCATCGGGTCGATGAGGGCTTGGTTGCCGTCGCGCAAGTCGACCGAGCACCACAGCGGCGCCTTCTTTGTCATCTGGTCTGGCCACGTGCGGTCGGTGAGGACGACCGGAATAAACGGCGTGTACTTCTCGAACGGCATTTTCTTCGGAGTGACTGATTGTGGTGCCATGGTTTTTCTTTCGTGGTTTCGTGTTGGGAAATGAAAAAACCCCCTGGCCTTTTGGGCTCAGAGGGTTTCGGCGACAGCGATATGTGGCTGGCGCCGTTAAGTAAGTAGGAGGCTCTGGATCGCAATATTCATGAGATCCTCAGCCTAGCGGGCTGTTTGGGCGTCGCTAATAGGGCGTTGGGGCCAAGAAATTAGCGAACTGCCACGGGTCGGACGCGTTGAGCAGGCTGGAGTCGTTGCCGTAACCAGGGAACAACTCGTTGCGGTGCTTGAGCGGCGTCCAGTCGGTTGGTGCCGAATGAATGGCACCAATGTATGGACGAGTGGAGTCGAGCAACTTCTTCCATGGCAACTCGTCGGGCACGCGCACACCCTCGTTCGGGCAGTCGACCAACCATTGCATTGCCGCGCAAACAGAACCGCCGACTTGCAGCGTTGTTGCACTTTGGCCCGGAAGTATTTGGCGCGCCTCATGAATTGAAAGCAGCGAACCTGTCCACCAAGCGTTGTAGTCGTGGCCCATGAGCAACACACCGAGTTCGTCGCGACCATCGATGATTTCGTTATTCAAGATGCGTTCGCGTGGTTGCATTTGCCAATTGCGCATGCGCAACTCGAGCACGCTGTTGATTGCTGCGTCGGACGGGTGATACGCGTAGTGAACGGTTGGGCGATAGGCGTCGGTGCCGTCGGCGTTTTTCACCGTGAGGTGATGGGCCATGGTGTAGGCCTCGCCGTGGCGAATGACCATGCCAAGCGTGTCGCCAGAAGGCACCCAGCTTCGCACCCATGTCTCCATGCCTGGCTGCGCAATACAGATTTGGTTGCGAGGGCCGTCGTCGGTGTGTGCGTGCGCATTGGCTGGCATCCACTTTTCGTGAGTACCCCAACCCAATTCGGCTGGCGCAACACCTTCTTCATAGAAACCTTCCACCGACCACGTGTTGCAGAACTCGTTGGTTTCTTTCGGCACGTTGCTGATCTGGGTGTCGCGCTCGGCAATGTGAATCACTTTGGTGCCAGTGAGTTGCGCAAGCACGTTGAATTGTTCGGCATCCAACGCAGACTGCAACGCACCTGCGCGGCTGCCGGCTTTGCCGTCTGCAAGCAATTGGTTGGTGATGTCGACAAGCGCTTGTTTCACCAAGTGGCTGACCATGCCCGGGTTTGCACCGTGTTCGAGCACTGCCGACGGGCCATCGTTGGCGCCCCACTTGGCAATCATTTTGCGGATGGCTTGATGGCGAACGTACAGCGTGCGATCGAGCGGATGAGTCTCGGCAATGTTGTCGTACGGATCCCACAGTTCGACTGAGGTGTTGAGGTATCGAACGCCGTGATCGCGGCACCACTGCAAGATTGTTGGAGCATCGATGTTCCATGCCAAGTCGAGCAAGATGTCGCCAGCACCGCAGCGGGCCGACAAGAACTGATCGAGGTTGTCGCGAGTGACGCGGTCCTGTTCGTAGGTGACGCCCAACTTCAACATGTCGGCAACGCGGTGCCGGTTATCTCTGAAGTCGACGATGTGGATTGATGTTGCAGGAAAGCCGAAATCGCGCACCAACAGCGGAATTGCACACTGAGCAACTGAGCCACAGCCCAGTACGAGTGTGCGCTTCGGGCGCTGTGAGGTTGCGGAAACTGCCGAGGTCACTTCGACGCAGTTGGCGACATCTGATCGCCTGCATCGAGAGAGTTGACTTCTGCATTCAACATGGTTTGAAGCGTTGCTTCAAATACCGCGTCGCTTGGTACGAGCAGTTGTTGCCAGTCGTACGAAATACCTTTTCGTCCAGTGAAGGTTGGCTCGATGCTGGTGTGGCGATTTTCGAGGAATGAACTGAGTGACGAAATATTGTCTGTAGGCATGAGCACCTCCTTAGGGGTTTAATACGAAAGTTTGACCATACAGATTTTTGAGGGCTGCGTCTACTATTTGTCAGACATCTCTCCAGCGACTCGAGGTGGTTGGTAGCGTGAAGGCACCCGTGACTGCGCCATCGAATGCTCCCCAGGTGACGACACCAACCGGCTTCTCCGCTCTCGGCGTTCCCGACAGCATCGACGCTGGTCTCGCTGCAGCAGGTTTTGCTGGCCCATTTGCCATTCAGACAGAGGCAATCCCCATCGCGCTTGCCGGCGAAGATGTGTGCGGACGTGCTCGCACCGGCTCGGGCAAAACACTCGCTTTCGGAATACCCATGATGTCGCGCATCAGTTTGCCGGCGGCGCCAGGCAAGCCTCACGGCCTGATCCTTGTGCCAACTCGCGAGTTGGCGTTGCAGGTTTCCGAAGTGCTCGGGCCAATTGGCAAGAACTGTGGCGTGCGAGTGCTGGCCGTCTACGGCGGGGCAGACCGCGGCAAGCAAGTTGAAGTAATCGAACAGGGAGTCGAGATCATCGTTGCTACGCCGCTTCGTTTGATCGACTTGATGAAATCCACCGAGTGCGACTTGAGCGCAATTCAAGTGGTTGCAATTGACGAAGCCGACCGCATGGCCGACGAAGGCTTCATGCCCCAAGTGGAATGGATCATGCGCCACGTGACTGCGCCCCATCAAACAATGTTGTTCTCGGCAACGCTCGACGGCCAGGTTGCAAACCTTGTTCGTCGCTACATGAAGTCGCCCAAAGAAATTTCTATCGATTCGCCAACCGACACCGTCGGCACCATGCGCCACTTGTTTCTTGCAGTGCACCACATGGACAAAGACAGGGTTATCAACTCCATAGCCACCGCAGCTGGGCAGACGGTTGTTTTCTGCGACACCAAACGCGTGTGCGACAAAGTTGCCGAGTCGTTGCAGTCGTTAGGTGCAAATGCATCTGCTTTGCATGGCGACATGCCGCAGAATGCGCGCGAGCGGGCACTTGGCAAGTTTGAGAAAAACGAATTAAAGATTTTGGTTGCAACCGATGTTGCTGCGCGCGGCATTGACATTGACGATGTAGCAGCCGTCATTCATTACGTGCCGCCACTGGACGTAAAGACGTACTTGCACCGCTCTGGCCGCACTGCGCGCGCCGGCCGCGATGGTTGGGCTGTAACGCTTGCCGAGTACAACCAGCACACCACGTGTCGCATTATTCAGCGCGGGTTGCGCCTCGAGCCGCAAGCACCGATTGAAGTGTTTTCGAACGACGCGCGACTGCGCGACTTGTTTTCGTTTATCGCCGAATAGCGGCAGTTACTTGGCGGCTAGCCAAGCAGGCCGAGTGGCTTCGAACGTAGAGATGGAATCGGCATTCGACAATGTAATTGCGATGTCATCCAGGCCCTTGATAAAGCGATCCTGCATTGATGCATCCATCTCGAACGATTCGGTGATGCCGGCCGCAGGAATTTCTACTGTCAGGCGCTGAATGTCGATGGTGATTTCTGCCGATGGGTCGGCTTCCAGAACTTCCCAAATGCGGTTGACGGTTGGCTCGGAAAGCACAACAGGAACAAGACCGTTCTTGGTGCAGTTGTTGCGGAAGATGTCGGAAAAGCTTGGAGCAATGACGGCATCGAAACCACCTTGCTGAATTGCCCACACTGCGTGTTCGCGCGATGATCCAACACCGAAGCTTGGGCCCGCAACCAACACTGAAGCGCCTGCGTAGCGTTCGTCGTTCAGCACAAAGCTGCGATCGTCGCGCCAGGTGGAGAACAAACCTTTTTCAAACCCAGTTCGTTCTACACGCTTCAACCATTCGGCTGGGATGATCTGGTCGGTGTCGACATCGGAACGCTTGAGCGGAACGCCGCGTCCGGAAATGATGGTTACAGCTTTCATGACAGATCTCCAGGTGATGCGAAGTGGCCGGCAATCGCAGTTGCTGCTGCAATTTCTGGTGAAACCAGGTGGGTGCGGCCGCCGCGTCCTTGGCGTCCTTCAAAGTTGCGGTTGCTCGTGCTTGCGGCGCGCTCGCCCTGTGCGAGTTTGTCGGGGTTCATTGCCAGGCACATAGAGCAACCAGGTTCGCGCCAATCGAGGCCAGCCTCGATAAAGATTTTGTCGAGACCCTCGGCCTCTGCTTGTTTTTTAACCACGTGGCTGCCGGGCACAACCATTGCTCGTTTCACAGAGACGGTTCGGCCTTTGACGACGTTTGCGGCTGCGCGCAAATCTTCGATGCGGCTGTTGGTGCACGAGCCAATGAAAACTGTGTCGACACGAATGTCGCGAATGGCGGTGCCAGCAACAAGACCCATGTAGGTGAGCGCGCGGTCGACAGTGTCACGTGCGGTGGCGTCGTCGAAGTCGGCGGGGTTTGGAATAACGCCGTCGATACTCATTACTTGTGCAGGGTTGGTGCCCCATGAAATTTGCGGCGTCAACGTGCTGGCATCAATGAACACTTCTTTGTCCCACTTCGCGCCTTCGTCGGTGCTCAATGTTTTCCAATCGGCAAGCGCTGCGTCCCACGCTGCACCCTTTGGTGCAAACTCGCGGCCCTTGAGATAAGCAAACGTTGTTTCGTCTGGCGCAACAAGCCCGGCTTTCGCGCCTGCCTCGATGCTCATGTTGCAGATGGTCATGCGACCTTCCATCGACAAAGCCCTAATTGCAGAACCGCGGTATTCGATGACATGACCGATGCCGCCAGCAGTTCCAATCTTGCCGATGATTGCAAGGATGATGTCTTTGGCGGTGACGCCGGCAGGCAGCACGCCGTCAACAGTGACGCTCATCCACTTTGGCCTGGACTGCACCAATGTTTGTGTAGCAAGCACGTGTTCTACTTCGCTGGTGCCGATACCAAAGGCGAGCGCACCGAATGCGCCGTGCGTGGCGGTGTGGCTGTCGCCGCAAACAATGGTCATGCCTGGAAGCGTGCGGCCTTGCTCGGGGCTGATGACATGCACGATGCCTTGCTTCTCGTGGCCCATTGGGTAGAGCGTGATGTTGAACTCTTTGGCATTGGCGCGCATTACTTCAAGCTGCTTGGCCGAGATTGGGTCGGCAACTGGCAAGTGAATGTCGGCTGTTGGAACGTTGTGATCCTCGGTGGCAACGGTGAGGTCTGGCCGGCGCACCGGACGATTATTAATACGAAGGCCGTCAAACGCCTGTGGGCTGGTTACCTCATGGACGAGATGCAAGTCGATGTACAGCAAGTCGGGTTCGCCGGCCTTGCTGGAAACAACGTGTCGGTCCCATACTTTTTGGGGCAGGGTCTGGGGCGCGCCTGTTGCTGATGCCATCTCTCCATTCTGCCGTACACATCGTGGGTATGACTACACCATTCATTACACCTGTTTCATTGGCCACCTGTGTCGAGCAAAGCCTGCACCTTTCGCTTGATGGTTTCGACTTACCTCGCGCGCGGCTGTATGGCATCAGCATTGTCGATGCCGATGGCGTGGCAAAGATGGACAACGGAGCGCTGCGGATTACGTTTTTGGCAGAACACGGTGATGTGTACGAATTGTTGGAGTCGCCAACCAGCGCAATCGTGCGCATGTTTGATGCGGCCGTTGTGCTCACTTGTGGTTGGGCGGCCCCGCTGAATGAGGATGACGATGAAGACGAATCGTCGGTGGCGCCAAGCCAGCACCCGAAGCGGCGCAGGGTGCGCTTAGTTGTGGTGGTGGGAGACGGCGGGGTTGGCTCGGTTTTGCGCTTTGCCGATACTCCCGACGACATTGTGACGGATGCTGGCGTGGCGCAGGGAAGCCTTGCCGATGCTGTGACAAATCTCTGGTTCGACCCTCGTGTCGTCACGACTCGTAGTGCCCCCGATAACTTGAATGCGTGAGCGCAAGCGTCAATCTGGGCAGCAACGCACGGACATCTGACTATGGCCCCAACTCGGCATGGGCCGAAGAGGTTCGCCAACTTGCCAAGGACCGCGACGCCGTCATCTTGGCCCACAACTATCAAGTGCCCGAGATTCAAGACATCGCACATCACGTTGGCGACTCGCTTGGTTTGTCCCGTGTTGCAGCAACCGTTGACGCATCCACCATCATTTTCTGCGGCGTGCATTTCATGGCAGAGACCGCAAAGATTTTGTCGTACGACAAGACGGTTCTCATTCCCGACGCGAATGCGGGTTGTTCGCTTGCCGACACCATCAACGCGGATCAACTTCGCCAGTGGAAAGCCGAGCACCCCGGCGCAGTAGTTGTTAGCTACGTCAACACCACCGCTGCAGTAAAAGCCGAGACAGACATTTGCTGCACTTCATCGAACGCAGTTGAAGTGGTGCAATCAATACCTGCCGACAAAGAAATCTTGTTTTGCCCCGACCAATTTCTTGGTGCACACGCGCAACGCGCAACAGGCCGCACAAACATGCACATCTGGATGGGCGAGTGCCACGTGCATGCCGGCATCAACGGCGCCGACTTGAAAGCAATGGTGGCAGCCGAGCCCGAAGCCGAACTGTTTATTCATCCCGAGTGTGGATGCGCAACGTCGGCGATGTATTTGGCATCCAGCGGCGTTGTACCTATGGAGCGCACGAAGATCCTGTCCACATCTGGGATGGTGACGGCGGCCGAACAGACCAAAGCAAAAAAGGTTCTGGTGGCAACTGAAACAGGAATGTTGCATCAACTGCGCAAGGCCAACCCGCTTGTTATTTTCGAGCCCGTAAACCGCGCCGCCGTATGTAAGTACATGAAGATGATTACGCCAGAGAAATTGTTGAACTCGTTGCGCAATGGAACCGATGTTGTGGATGTGCCGCGCGATATTGCCGACAAAGCACGCCTGTCGGTAGAGCGAATGATCGCCATTGGCACACCTTCGCGCACGAAGGAATAGCTGCTAGATGCCAAATAACGTGCGCGAACAACGCCGTGCTGTGCAGTTGCCTTCGCAGCTTGCTGCACCAAAACCAAGTTGGACACGCGAGGTGGACGTTGTGGTGCTGGGCTCTGGCGCTGCAGGGTTGGCGGCAGCGCTTGCGGCACGGCCCGTGCGCGAAGTGCTGATCGTTACCAAAGACACGCTTGATGCCGGAAGCACTGCATGGGCGCAAGGCGGGCTTGCCGCCGTGCTCGACCCGGGCGATACCTTCGCCGAACACGTTCGCGACACACTCGATGCGGGTGCAGGTTTGTGCGACGAAGCAGCCGTAACTTCGTTGGTGCGCGACGCGCCAACAGCTATTTCATACTTAGAAAAACTTGGTGCTGCATTCGACCCCGGCGCAGACGGCTTGCGCGCTCTCACGCGCGAAGGCGGGCACTCTCGCTCGCGCATTGTGCACGCAGGTGGCGATCAATCCGGCGCCGAGATTCAGCGCACGTTGGACGAAAGTGCAATTAACGCTGGCGTCGAAGTGCTCGATCACGCATTTGCGCTCGACTTGGTGTTTGGTGTGTCGGCAGGTGCACGGCGCCAGGTTGCTGGTGTACGAATTGCGTTACTGAATGAAGATGGAACGGTTGCCAGTGTCGGGGTTGTGCTTGCACGCGCGGTGGTAATTGCCACTGGTGGCTACGGGCAAGTGTTTGCCAGCACCTCTAACCCGGCTGCTGTTACGGGTGATGGTCATGCACTTGCGTTGCGCGCGGGAATGACGTTGAGCGACTTGGAGTTTGTGCAGTTTCACCCAACGGTGTTGTGGCAAGAAGTTGGTTCGACAAAACAGCAGACATTAATCAGCGAAGCAGTGCGCGGCGAGGGCGCCATATTGTTCGATGCCGCTGGTGAACGAATCATGCAAGGCGTGCACCCGCAAGAAGATTTGGCGCCGCGAGATGTTGTTGCTGCCGCAATCAGTAGGCGCATGGCGCAGGCACCTGCAGGCGTAGACGACCACGTGTTTTTGGACGCGACATCAATCGGCGAGCACTTTGCCGAGCGCTTTCCGTTCATCACCAAGTCGTGTTTGGCGGCCGGTATCGACCCACGAGCCGATCGCATTCCCGTTGCACCCGCTGCCCACTACACCTGTGGCGGAATTGTTTCCAACTTGGACGGCACCACCGAAGTCGATGGTTTGTTTGCAGTGGGCGAAGTTGCATACACGGGTGTGCACGGCGCGAACCGATTGGCTTCTAACTCGCTGACTGAAAGCCTTGTGGTTGGCACGCGTGTTGGCCGCAACCTTGCGTGGCAATTGCCCAAGCGGGTTGCAGTGGACGAGTCGG
>CAZNBF010000003.1:17997-29848 GCA_964571325.1 uncultured Acidimicrobium sp. | reverse complement strand
GTTCGCCATCGGTTCCGGCGCATTGTGGTGGGCGGAGAGTGCGGGCTGGAACCTGACCGTCTTTCGAGTCTTTTTCCTCGCTGGCGCAGTGCTCAATGTTGCTTGGCTTGCTCTTGGCACCGTCTATTTGTTGGGCGGTGTTGCAATAGGCAACAAGATCCGCTGGTGGCTCGTAGGACTAACAGGTTTCGCAACAGGGATCGTTGCAGTGGCTCCAACTAAACAATCAATCATTGCAACCGAGTTCCCTATCGGCAGAGAAGTTTTTGGTGTTGCGCCGCGCGTGCTTGCTGCGGTTGGTTCTGGCGTGCCTGCGCTCGTAATCATTGTTGGTGCGCTGTGGTCGGCATGGCGCGTTGTGCGCAAAAAAACACCAGCACTTTCATCAACTGCGTCACGCAATGTGTTGTCGCCATGGCGGCTCGCAGTTGGCAACGTGCTCATTGCGCTGGGAACATTGGTGCTTTCCGCAAGCGGCACGCTGGCTGGCCGCCTGGGTAAAGATCAAGCATTTGCGGTGACACTGTTGGTTGGGGTGAGTGTGCTGTTCACTGGTTTCTTGGTAGCCAGCAACTCCACTCGTGTTCGCTCAACGCAACGCGCGACGCAATACCTTGCCCGTGCCACCAGTTGGTAGCGACTCGACAATCAATACTTTCGACGGACACTTGTAGCGCGCAACGTGTTTTTGACACCATTCGATCACTGACTCTTCGTCAAGGTACGAGCCCGATTCGAGCACGACGTATGCACGCACTGCCTCACCCGTATGCGGATGCGCCACGCCTACAACCGCCGACTGCGCAATGGCGGGGTGCGCGTTGAGCACACTCTCTACTTCTGCGGGATACACGTTGAAACCAGAAACAATGATCAGGTCTTTCACGCGGTCAATGAGGAACAAATAACCGTCGTCATCGCGAACCGCGACGTCTCCAGTGCGAAGCCAACCCTCTGGTGTAATTACGCGCGCAGTTGCTTCCTCGTCGCGCAGATAGCCGCGAAACACGTTGTCGCCGCGAACCCAAATTTCGCCAGAGTCTCCGCTTTCGGCGTCGTCACCATTTTCATCAACAAGCCGCAATTCGATGCCCGGCAACACGTGCCCGATAGAACCAACATGCACGGTGCGACCAACAGACATTGAAATAACTGGCGACGCCTCGGTGAGGCCATAGCCCTCGTGCACGACGACGCCGCATTTGTCGGCAAGCATGCGCGTGATGTCTTCTGGCATTTTGGATGCTCCTGTGAGCGCCAGGCGCACCGTGGAAAACGAGGCCGCGTTAACGCCGGGCACTTGTGAAAGCGCAGTCCATACGGGCGGCGCACCCGGGACAACTGTGACGCGGCGTTCGGCAAATGTTTCGAGTGCGGTAACCGGGTCGAAACGCTGCACCAGCACCACACTTGCGCCAACAAACATCGACAGCCCAAGCACAACATTGAGCCCAAAAATATGAAACAGCGGCAACACGCCAAACACCACGTCCTGTTGGGTGAGTGGCGAAAGCTGCATCAGTTGATGCAAGTTGGAGAGCAGGTTGTGATGCGAAAGCATTGCGGCGCGCGGCGCACCTGCAGTCCCACTCGTAAAGATCAATGCCGCGATTGCGTGTTGATCAACATCAACGATGTCGGCCGGTGCGTGTTGCAGAAGCTGGTCGAATGTTTTTGCATTGACGACATCGTGGCCTTCCGCTGCAACAATCAAGCGCAGTTTTTTGAATGACGATTGATCAATGTTGTTCCAAGACGAAACCGCTGCTGGTTCGACAACGACCGCGCTTGGTTGTACCTCGTCTAATTCGCGTTGCAGTTCTGCAGCAGGGCTGATCAAGTTGAGTGGTACTGCCGCGGCGCCGATGCCGAGTGCGGCGAAATAACTGACTACGAAATATCGACTGTTGCCGCACAGCAGTGCAACCGTGTCGCCTGCTTCAACACCATTGGCCAACAATGCGCCACGCATGCCTGCAATGTCGCGCCTCAGTTCTCCGTATGAAATTGGAGTTCCGCGAAAAACCAGCGCAGTTGCCGTTGCTGGGTGCTGCTCGACAATGCTGGCCAAATTCACTGTTGGTTATCTCCACACAATCGACAACATGCCGGCACCGAATATTGCGAGGAGTAATAGGCCGACGGCCACTGTGGTTGCTGGGCGCATGAGGAAAGATTACGCCTCTGGCGCGCCCGGCGTTTGCTTCGAGCCGATCTGCACTGCAGTGGCAACGCCCTGACCGGCCTGCGGATCGGGTTCGATGACCACAAGTTCGGTGGTGCCGAGATCCAGTTGTTGCGCAGCCGAGCCCCGGTCGATGCACAAGGCCAACATTCCAAACGAATCGACAACAAGACCAAGACCTGCACCAATCTCTGAAAAGTTTCTAACAATCGGCACCGATCGCACCACCGGTTGTTGCCCCGCCGTTGCTGCAGTTAACGAACCAATCGTGACGCGCACGGGTGAACCCATATGTGTTATTTCGTCGGGACCAACATTGAGTTGGCAATTTCCAAAATGATCTACCCACGTCACTTCGGCCAACATCTTGCCGTGTTCTTCGCGCGGCACAGGAACGATGCCTGGCAAAATGCTTGCAACATCAATCTCGGTGCCAACTTCGCTCAGCGGGACACCGTTGCAGAGATGCGCAGCAACTGAAGCAAAAATGTCGCGGCCTGCAAATGTTGTGCCCGGTGCAGCCAAGTGATATTCGGTTTTGTTTAGTTCAAAAGCCGCCTCGCCCCCGCCGGCAAGCGCCACGCCGGTTGCCAAGAGGCCATTATCAGGGCCAATCAAAATGCCGTCCCCACCGCTGACGCTGACTGCAACGGCACGACGAGCCGTGCCAACACCCGGGTCGACAATGGCCATAATCACGCCTTTGGGAACATAGGAAATTGCCCGTGCAAGGGCGAGCGAACCAGCGCGAACGTCGAACGCTGCAATGTCGTGAGTGATATCGATGACATTGACATGAGGCGCGATGTCTGCAACAACACATTTAACGATGCCGACAAACTCATCTGTGGTTCCGTAGTCGGAAAGAAATGAAATGTGATCAAACTTCTTGTTCATCGTGGTCTCACGCTATGGCTTTTCGTGTGCATCGCACTTGTGCCGAGATAAACGAATGGGCCGGTGCCAACCCCCCGACGGCACCGGCCCAAACGGCGCACTCTTGCGAGCGCGACTCCTGGTTGGGGGGTTACCCCGTCCAGAGTTCGTGACTTGAGACATACCCTACGCATATTTCACAAGTCTTCAAGCATCCCTGCGAGAAATTTTTCCGCGCCGTTACGCGCCCATTTCCTTGCTTCGAGAAATTGCTGCCTTTACCGCGGCCCCGACTATCTCGCGGAAGCCTGCCCCCTCAAGTGATGCAATTGCTGCCGCAGTTACGCCATTTGGCGACGTCACGTTGAGGCGCAACTGCTCGGGGGTTTCGTCCGACTGTTGCAAAAGTTTGGCCGAGCCCACAAGTAACTGACGGGTAAGTGCCTGAGCAATCTCTGGCGAAAGGCCCTCGGCAATAGCCGCGGCAATCATTGCCTCTGCAAACAAAAATACATATGCCGGGCCCGAACCAGAAATTGCTGTCAGCGCATCAATCAATTGTTCGTCGATGCGCACCACGGTGCCGACCGCACCGAGAATTGATTCGGCCCACACCATGTCGTCTTCGGTGCATTGCGCTGATGTGCAAATACCCGCGGCGCCCTCGCCAACAAGTGCTGGCGTGTTTGGCATTGCGCGTACAACTGCAGTGCCACTTCCCGCGGCTTCTTGCAATGTTGCAACGCTGATACCCGCAGCAATGGAAAGCACGCGCTTTGCGCCCGCCTGCGCCAGTTGCGCGCATGTTTGCGCTGCAAGGGGTGGCTTCACCGCAATAACACCGGCAGAGCACGGACCAATTTCTGCACTGGTTACGACGCCCGGGAACAAGGTTGCTAACGCATTACGCCGATCTGCCGACAGCTCGACGATGGTGATGAGAGTCGCATGCCAGCCCGCGGCGATGAGGCCTCCAACAAGAGCCGAGCCCATATTGCCGCCACCCACGAACGTGATCGGTTGGTGTTGAGCAGGCGTAGTCATTGCTGTCAGGCTAGCGAAGTGGGGCGAATGGCGGCCCGAGTCGGAAATTCGACTTCCCCAATCGAACCCGACCCGGGCTCACGTAGTTGATGTGTACGCGAGCCTTAATCAGTGGCAGCGGTTGTTATTCGGCAAATCGGCTTGCAAAGCCAATGCGAAGCAGCCCTTGGAACACTTGCTCCACCGTTTGGTACAGCGTTCCTACAACCCGATCGAGCTCTGGCTCATTGAGTGCCGACAGCGGCAGTTCTCCCCGCAGAAAAATTGCATCTTCTATGCCAATAGAAAAATGTGCCCCAACCAACTTTTCGTTGCGTCGAAGTAGCGACTCGTACAGCTGCACGGCATTTTCTTCTGGTGCCGGCATCACGTATGTCTCGTATCGCAGCGTTCGTTGGCCAAGCGTGATCCAAATGGTGGTGAACTCTTTTTCAACGCCCCGCATCCGTAAATACCAGCGATATTCGTCGACCTCGCCGCGGTCTATGGCCACGATGGTTTCGTTGTGTAGACGCATGACAGCAAGCCATTCGTCTATCTGTCGTTCTACCCTCGCCCGCGCCGAGTCGTCATAGATATCGCTCACTAACTACACGCCACCAAATCGCGAACATACAGTTCGCTGTACACGCGGCTGGCCTTTGCTGCAGCTGCTTTCCATGAATAAGACTTTGCACGCTCGGCCGCTGCAGTTCCCATTGAAAGCGCCAACAGCGGGTCGTTCAGCAATCGAGCCGTGAAACTGGCGAATTGATTTGGGTCGCGAGCGGGCACCAAGTATCCGGTGCGGCCGTGCTCAATCAAGTTGAGTAAACCACCCACGCCTGTTGCAACAACGGGCACACCACTTGCGGATGCTTCGAGTGCAACCAAACCAAAACTCTCGCTGCGCGAAGGCACCAATACAACATCTGCTGCGCGATAGAACGTGGACAATAAATGATGCGGCTGTGGCTCGTAGAAATGAACGCGTCGTTCCAGTTTGTGCTCGACAATCAATGCCTGAACACGGCGCATTTCGTTTTCGCCCTCTGTCCCGCTTGCGCCGCCAACAACTATCAGTTGCGCATCTGGCATGTCGAGGGCTGCAAGCGTTTGCACAGCAACGTCTAAACCCTTCAGCGGTTGAATTCGCCCGACGAACAACAGCGTCGGGTTGTCGCCTAAGCCAAGTGCTCGGCGCGCACCGCGACGATCGCCCGGCGAAAAATACGCGCGCTCCACACCGGGGGCAACAACTTCAATCGCACCCGGAGCATTGCCGTACAGCGAAGTGAACTGCGATTGTTCTTCTTCGCAACTAACGCAAATCGCATCGGCGCAACCAATGATTTCGAGTTCAGCCTTTTCACGGGTTGGCGATTCGATGTCGCCTCCAAGACCTTTCACTCGCGCAAAAGTATGAAACGTGGTGACGAGGGGCAGATTCAATTCGTGCTTGAGGCGATGCCCAACTAGGCCGCTGAGCCAATAGTTAGCGTGCACGATGTCGGCACCGGTGCCGTGTTGCAGGTGCCATGCAACCGAGTCGGTGAAATTGTCTACAACTCCGAGCAATTCGTCTTTCGGCATGTCAAAGTCGCCAGCAGGGATATGGACCACGCGATGGTTTGGTTCTACCTCAACAACATCGGGCAACCCCGCGCGCCATGCACGCGTGTATGTGGTGCAGTCGACACCGCTACTAGCAAGAGACGAAACCAATTCGCGCACGTACACGTTCATGCCGCCACCGTCGCCGACACCTGGCTGAGCCAGGGGCGAGGTGTGCATTGAGAGCACAGCTACGCGTTGCATCACCCTTAAAACCTATCTGCGAGCCTCAATGTTTAGTTCTACTCAGCTTGCCGAAGTTGCGCTGTCTTCTCCAATAAAACTGCGGTACACAGAAAGAAGTGTCTGTTTCTGCTCCACCGTCAGGCGTTCATCGGTAGAGATGGCGTCTGCAACTGACGACTTTGGCTCACCGCTCGGGTCGAGTATTCCCGCTCGTTCGTACAACGACTCTGCAGAGATCTGCATTGCGCGCGCAAGTTGTTGCAAGATATCCGCCGATGGTTTGCGCAAGCCACGCTCGATCTGCGAAAGATACGGGTTGGAAACGCCGGCAAGTTTGGCCAGATCACGAATGGAGTGCTGCGCAAGTTCTCGCTGCTGGCGAATGAAGTTGCCAACATCGGCAAGCCGCTTGTCTACTGGCATCACTTACTCACTTGTCGTTCAACATGGCGTCAACATTGGCGCCGTTATCTTTTAGCCGTTTTACTAATTCGGCAGTGAGAGCGTCGATCGTTGCGAAGAGAGCACGCCTTTCGGCCGAGCAGGCTTGCTCAAACACTTCCAATTCGTTTATCGCGTGTTGCAAACTTGCCTCATCAAGGGTTCGCAACGACCCGAAGCCGTTATCAACGCAAAGCGCTTCCAGTTGACGCACCAATTGATGGTCGGGCGAAACATTTGTTTCGCGCGGTGGTCGGGCCGAGCCGCCGCCGTGCTCCTGGCCAAATACTTGCGCCAAATCATCTGCGATGTTGGACGAAACAGGCGTTCCATCTGTTCGGCGGCGCTGCTCGTCGCGCGCAATGTCCAGGCGTCCCTGCGCCATGCGGCGCACGAATGACACGGCGTCTTCCTGCATCTGCGCCTCGGAGCGTTGTGCGCGAATTTGTGCCAGGTCGAGGCCCGAAAAATCTGTTTCGCTCATTTATTGACCTCCTGATACTGGAGGTAATACTGCCACCTCGTCGCTGTCGCTCACGGGAGTGTTTGCCTCTACCGCCTCGCCATTGACCCAAATTTTGCAGGTAGTTAACACGTGCTCGAAGCCAGGCCCAAACTGGCTCACGGCCGAGGCAAGCACTTCGGCAACGGTTGCCCCTGGCAACACCGCACTTGAGGTGCCGGCCGCTTCTCGTGCGGCTGCAAACAATCGTAATTGGGCCACAAACTCATCGTATCTTTGCCACTACCCTCAGTTTGCGTGTCATCCAACGAAGTCATCGCGCGAGTGTTGCTCATTCGCCACGGACAATCGTTGTGGAACATTGAAGAACGCTGGCAAGGCAGAGCCGATATCGAATTGAGCGAACTGGGCATTCAACAGGCTCGCGCTGCCGCCGACAAACTTGGATCATTCGAGATCATTGCGTCGAGTCACTTGCAGCGTGCACTGCATACGGCAACCATCATTTCCGAGATCCATGGTGTTGGCCCCGTCGAAGTAGACGAACGACTGCAAGAAACCCACGTTGGCCCATGGGAAGGTCTCACTCGGCAACAAATCGATCAACAGTGGCCCGGCTATATCGATACAAGGCGCAAGCCCGAAGGGTTCGAGCCGGACGAGAGCATCGTCGACCGTTTAACGAACGCCATTCGCGATTTTGGCAAGCGTTGTACGGGCGGCTCGGCTCTCATTATTAGCCACAGCGGCGTAATTCGTACGCTGCGCCACGAAATGGGCGCCAGCAACCCACGCCTGCCGAACCTGGGTGGGTCGTGGTTCAACGTTTTGGCCAACGACCGCGTGACGCCAGGCGACGTTGTTACTTTGCTCGACGAAACCTCGTTCACCGAAGCGTTGTAGGCAGCAAAACATGTTTGGTCGTTCATTGGATGATTCGTTCGCGCCAGAAATTAAGCGCAATGTTTCTGCCGTAGTCATTGCCAGGCTCGTGGCTAATGCCTGTTACCGATTTGCTCCACCATTTCTTGCCATCATCGCAAAGAGTTTTGACGTCTCGCTTTCACAAATTGGTGTTGCAATATTCGTCTCTGAACTGACGGGTTTTGCATCGCCATTTCTTGGCCGCGTTGTCGACCGGTTAAGCCACCGCAACGCAATGGTGCTGGGTTTGCTTGGCACCGGCATCGGCTGCACCATCGCCGCGGCGGCACCAAACGTGGTGGTGTTCGCAATCGGCGTCACCTTCCTAGGTTTGACAAAACAAGCTTTCGATTTAGGTCTTGGTGCATGGATTGCCGACTTCGTTCCGTACAACCAGCGCGGAAAAGTTGTTGGCATTACAGAAATGGGTTGGGCGCTCGGGTTGCTCGTTGGCGTTTCACTCATGGGCATTGTCACATCGCTTACCAACTGGCGCATTGGTTACGCATTCGGTATCGCGGCAGTCATTGGATGCATTGTCGCATTGGTTTCGCGCATCAATAACGAACCTCGCAAAAATCACATCCCGAACGCGGGCGAACACACCCGCATCCAAGGCCGCAATTGGCTGGTGCTTGTCACCATGTTCTGCATTATGTGCAGCGTGCAAAATCTGTTCGTCACATTTGGTGCCTGGCTAGAAGACGACTTTGGCTTCGGTGCCGCGCGCCTCGCAGTTGTTGGTTTTTCATTTGGCGTTGTCGAGCTCGTTGCATCAACAACAAGCGCGCAATACACCGACAAAGTTGGCAAAGAGCGAAGCATTCTTGGCGGAGCATTACTTATCGTGCCTGCCGGTATCGCAATGGCAATCGGATCATCAAACCTTGTCGTTGGTGTTGTCGCTGCTGCCGTGTTTTTTCTGGGGTTCGAATTTGCCGTGGTCAGCCTGTTGCCCATTGCTTCGCAACTCGTTCCCAACAGCCCCGGCACTGGTTTGGGATGGGTGCTTGGCGCCGGCACACTCGGCCGCGCGTTGATGGCCGTTATTGCTACCCGCGGTTACGAACAGTACGGCATGCCCGCCCCTGCTCTTATTGGCGCTGGCTTTGGCCTGCTTGGCGCCATTGCTATCTATATATATAGGTCGCTCGGCGGCGTACCAACTGTTCAGCCGCGATAGCCGTTGGTGATCGGCAGGCGCCGATCCTTGCCAAATGCTTTGGCGCTTACTCGCACACCGGGCGCACCTTGACGACGCTTGTATTCGTTCATGTCTACGAGGCGAGCAATGCGACGCACGAGCGCATCATCAAAACCCATGGCAATAATTTCGGCTGCCGTTCGGTCCTGTTCCACATACAGTTCCAAAATCGGATCTAACACTTCGTACGCAGGAAGCGACTGATCGTCTCGCTGATCGGGCCGCAGTTCGGCAGACGGCGGTTTGGTGATTACCACTTCTGAAATAATCTCGCGTCCGCTTCGCTTGTTGATGTGGCGACAAAGGTCGTACACGGTGGTCTTAAGCAAGTCTTTGATCACGGCAAAGCCGCCAACCGAATCGCCGTACAACGTGAAGTAGCCAACCGCCAACTCGCTCTTGTTGCCAGTTGTTAGCACCATCCATCCAAACTTGTTGGAAAGCGCCATGAGCGTTGTTCCACGCACACGGCTTTGCAAGTTCTCTTCCGTTAAGTCGGGCGGCTTGCCGGCAAAACTTTGCTGCGTCATCGACAAGTACGCCTCGAATGCTGGCTCGATCGAGATGGTTTGCAGATCAATGCCCAATACAGATGCAAGCGCTGCAGCGTCCGTTCTTGAACCTTCGCTGGAATAACGAGAAGGCATGGATACACCGTGCACGTGTTGCGCACCAAGTGCCTCAACAGCAATTGCCGCCACCAGAGCCGAGTCGATGCCACCCGAGAGACCAATGACAACATCGGTAAATCCATTTTTGCGAACGTAGTCACGCGTTCCGAGCACCAACGCACCGAATACTTGCTCGAGGTCGTTGTCTTCATTGGTGATTACTGCATGCAATTCACTCGACTTGTTTCTTGGCGCACTAGTGATTTCAACCACCCGAGTTCCTCGCCTCAATTTTGGCGACGCAACCTCTATGTCCACGATCAGTAAGTCTTCGACAAATTGTGGCGACCGAGCAACCAGTGTGCCCGTGTGGTCAAAGACCATCGAGCCGCCGTCAAAAACTAATTCGTCCTGCCCGCACACTTGGTTGACATAGGCAATGGCACAGCCGTTGTCCTTTGCACGCTCGCCAATCATGGCTGCGCGCTCGCCAATCTTGCCGCGGTGATACGGCGAGCCATTGATGTTGATGTTGATCGCCGCGCCAGCCTGCGCTTGTTGTCGCACTGGCCCGCTGGCATCCCAAATGTCCTCGCAAATAGTCACGCCGACGTGCACTCCACCAATTTGGTACAACGAGAAAGAATCACCGGGCGTGAAATACCGTTGCTCATCGAACACGCTGTAATTGGGCAGCAACTGTTTGCGATACACATCGTGCACCACGCCATCGTTGATAACGGCGGCTGCGTTGTAGAGCTCCAGGTCTGTGGAGCCGTCGACAAAACCCACAACCGCAACGCAGGTGCCAGTGGCGCGCGCAAACCTGGCCATTGCCTCTTGGTTTGCAGCAACGAATCCTGCCTTCAGCACCAAGTCCTCGGGCGGGTACCCGGTAATCGACAGCTCGGGAAACATCACAATGTCGCAACCCGCCGCCTCGCTTGCGCCATACAACTGCGAAATCTTGGCAAAGTTGGCCTCGATGTCGCCCACCGTGGGGTTCACCTGGGCCAAGGCAATGCGCAGTTTCGTTGCGTCTGTTCGTGCCACGTAAATCAGGCTACCGACCCTGCTTGGGGCGCGGTACGGCCGCGTAACTTCACACTCCGTTCACACTTGGGCAATGGGGTCGAAACGGCTGTTTGCGAGACTCTCCTCCAACACCTGAGGGTGGCTCGTCAAGGCCGCTCTCCTTACCGGAAGGAAATATGACATGGCCTATCAGGCTGAATACATCTGGATCGACGGCCACAAGCCAACGCCAATGCTGCGATCCAAAACCAAAATCCTCAAAGACTCCGTCAAGACACCACCAATTTGGGGCTTCGACGGTTCGTCCACCGAGCAAGCAACGGGTGACGCATCCGACTGCGTGTTGCAACCAGTATTCACTTGCCCAGACCCACTTCGTGGTGGCAAGAACATTCTGGTGCTGTGCGAAGTACTGCTCGCATCAACAGGTAAGCCACACCCAACCAACACTCGCGCAGCATGCGCAGATGCGTCCAAGAAATATTCCGCGCATCAAATGATTTATGGAATCGAACAGGAATACACCTTCATGCGTTTGAACGGTCGTCCATTTGGTTTCCCAGAAACCGATGGCGAGCCAGGACCACAAGGCCCGTACTACTGCGGCGTTGGTGCAGGCCGCGTCATGGGTCGAGACATCATCGAAGAGCACACCTGGGCATGCATGGAAGCGGGCTTGTTAATTGAAGGCACGAACGCAGAAGTAATGCCAGGCCAGTGGGAGTTCCAAATCGGTGCTGCCGATGCGCTCACAGTTGGCGACCACATGTACGTTGCTCGTTGGTTGCTCGACCGCATTGCGGAAGATCACGACGTAGTTGTTTCGTACGACGCAAAGCCACAGAAGGGCGACTGGAACGGCGCAGGCGCGCACACCAACTTCTCGACGAAGGCAATGCGCGAAAGCTACGTTGCAATCGAAGCAGCATGTGATGCACTTGGCAGCAAGGTGATGGAACACGTCAACAACTACGGTCATGACATCGAAAGCCGTCTCACCGGCAAGCACGAGACCGCGCCATGGAACAAATTCAGTTACGGCGTATCCAACCGCGGTGCATCAGTGCGAATTCCATGGCAGGTTGCTCAGAACAAGAAGGGTTACGCGGAAGATCGCCGACCAAACGCCAACGTCGATCCGTACGTCGTTACCCGCCTGATCATGGAAACCGTCTGCGGAGCCGCAAAGGCCCCAAGTAAGTCGGCACCTAAGAAGTCAGCGAAGAAGAAGCCGACGGCGAAGAAGAAGCCAGCAGGCAAGAAAAAGAAGAAGTAATCACGCTTTCAAT
>CAZNBF010000003.1:3486-17897 GCA_964571325.1 uncultured Acidimicrobium sp. | reverse complement strand
ACGGCGAAGAAGAAGCCAGCAGGCAAGAAAAAGAAGAAGTAATCACGCTTTCAATGGCACCGAGGATCCGGTTCCTCGGTGCCATTGTTTATTTCTGAAGGCAGACTGGGGTATGGCACCGATGCAAGACCAGCAGCGCGACTACGTCCTTCGCACCGTAGAGGAACGCGGTATCCGACTGGTGCGACTCTGGTTTACCGATGTGCTCGGCACACTCAAATCGTTCGCCATTTCGCCAGCCGAAATGGAAAATGCGCTGAACGACGGAATGTCGTTTGACGGTTCCTCGATCGACGGCTACAGCCGCGTGCAGGAGAGCGACGTGCTCGCCCTCCCCGACGCCAACACGTTTGAAGTTCTGCCATGGGCAGATGCAAAAGGCGCCGAGGCAAGAGTTTTTTGCGACATTGCAAAGCTTGACGGGACAGCATTCGATGGCGACCCGCGCCAAGTCCTGAAACGCAATCTCAACGCAGCGCGCGAAAAGGGTTACTCGTTCTACATCGCGCCCGACATCGAATATTTTTATTTTGCGCCACCCGATGGCACCAACAAACCAATCCCACTTGACGAGGGTGGCTTTTTCGATCTCACCTCCACCGATATCGCAAGTTCGCTGCGCAAAGAAACCATTCGCACACTCGAAACCATGAGCATTCCCGTGGAGTACAGCTTCCACGAAGACGCGCCGAGCCAACACGAAATTGATTTGCGCCACACCGACGCCTTAACCATGGCCGACAGTGTGATGACCTTTCGTTTCGTAGTTAAAGAGATTGCTGCACTACAGAATGTGCACGCAACATTCATGCCCAAGCCACTCGAAAACATTCAAGGCTCGGGCATGCACTTGCATCTCTCGCTTTTCAAGGGCGAGGAAAATGCTTTCTATAGTGCGGACGACCCGTACAACCTTTCGCCAACCGCAAAATGCTTTATGGCTGGATTGCTTCGCCACGCAGCCGAAATCACTGCCGTCACCAACCAGACGGTGAATAGCTACAAGCGCTTAGTGCCAGGGTTTGAAGCCCCAGTGCATGTTTCTTGGGCACGCAATAATCGCAGCGGGCTTATTCGTGTTCCTATCCCTAAGCGTGGAAACGAATCTGCAACTCGACTGGAGTACCGCTCGCCAGACCCAGCGTGCAACCCATACCTCGCATTCTCCGTCATTTTGGCAGCCGGGTTACGCGGCATCGAGCAGGGATACGAACTGCCTAAAGAAGCAGACTCCAACATGTTCGAGATGAGCGATAGCGATCTTGAAAAGTTGAGCATTCAGCAACTGCCACAATCGTTGTCCGACGCATTGAACATCATGGAAAAATCCAGCCTTGTGGCAGAAGCACTTGGTGAGCACATCTTCGAATGGTTCTTGCGCAACAAGCGTCACGAATGGCGTAGCTACAAGACCCACATCAGCGAATACGAACTCGGTCGATACCTCAAGTCGCTATGACCCGTCTTGTTGCCCCCGGTGCCGAGCAGCCAGGCCAGAAGATTCTTGTTTTCCCGTCGCCCGCCCCAGTTGATGTGGCTCGAACGCTCGACCTTGCTGGCTATTGCTGGAAGGCGGTAAGCGGCGGCGAAGAAGCAACGAAACACGAGCCAATGGACGGCTGGGCCGGCGCAGTGGTGGTGTGCGACGACGACCCAGAAGGCGCATGGGCGCTGTGCCGATCACTTCGCAAACGAGCCATTCCTGTTGGACACGTGTTGGTCTTGATAAACGGCGTGCAACTTCCCGACTTGGATTTGCGCGACGATTTGTTTGACGATTTTTGTTTAACACCGTTCCACCCGCGTGAACTTGAGGCCCGCATGCGGCACATGTACTGGACGGAAGCCAAAGTGGGCCGCGAATCGTTGGTGGAATACAGCGGGCTCGTACTCAATTTGGAAACGTATCAGGCCTCATTTGGCGGTCGACCTCTCGACCTCACCTACATGGAATACGAGTTGCTGAAGTTTCTTGCGCAGAACCCTGGCAAAGTCTTTTCACGCGAGACACTGCTCTCGCGTGTGTGGGGTTACGAATACTTCGGCGGTGCTCGAACGGTGGATGTTCACATTCGGCGACTGCGAGCAAAGCTTGGCGAGGAACACGCCAACCTCATTCAGACTGTTCGAAGTGTTGGTTACCGCTTCGGGCAATCCAAGTGGTCTGCTTAAAGCAGCGCAAAACCAAGCGTTGAAACACCAATCACCACAAACAGGATTGCAGCGACTCGCTGAATAACGCTCAACTGCACATGTCTTTGTAGCCACGTGCCCGTAAGTACTGCAAGCCCCGACACGCTTGAAAGGGCAAGTGCGGCGCCAACTCCAACCGCAATCGGATCGTTGAACCTTGCCGCGAAACCAGCAGTTGCAAGTTGTGTCAAGTCGGCAAACTCGGCGACCAAAATGACAGATGCTGCAGTCCACACCACGCGCGCATTGGAAAGAGATGCGGACCACTTGCCCGATTCGGTGTCGCCATCGTCTCCTCCGCTTCTCCATGTCATTACACCGCCAACGCAAAACAACATGCCGACAACAACTTGAATTGGTTTCTCGGGCAGCCTTGTAAGTGCAGAGCCAAACAACACTGCAATCACTACATGGGTGGTGTAACCAATGGTGACGCCAAGCCACACGGGCAGTTTGCGTTTGAAGTGAGACGACAACAACAATGTGGCGAACATGGTCTTGTCGGGCAGTTCGGCAAGAAAGATTGCAAAGAATGTGACTGCAGCGTGCTGCAACATGTTCGAACTAGCCAACCAAGCGTTGCATGCGCTGAGCAAGTACTCGGTGTTGCGCCAACATCGCGTCAACTTTCGTGCTCACGAGCAGGCCATTGTCAACGATCGATCGCCCTTGCACAATTGTGTGCTTCGCGCCCGTTGGGCCGCACCGAAGCCAGGCCTCGATTGGGTCGGCAATTGCGCCCGCAAACGAAGGGCCAGTCAGCGACCACACGGCCAAGTCGCCAACAGCACCAACACTGATTTCACCAATTTCACCGATTCGGCCAAGACATCCGGCGCCGCCCCGAGTGGCAATCTCGAGCGACATTCGCGCAGTTCCCGCAGCAGCGCCATCACGAAGTTTTGCCAACAACATTGCCTGCCTCGCCTCTAGCCACATAGAAGCCGAATCGGCAGATGACGAGCCATCGACGCCCAAGCCCACGTGCACGCCGGCAGCGCGCAGGCTGACTACGGGCGAAATGCCCGAGGCCAAAATCATGTTGCTGCTTGGGCAGTGAGCAACGCCAATGTGTGCTTTGCCCAACCGTTGTACTTCGTCTTCGTTCGGCATGACGCAGTGCGCAACCCATGCCCGATCGGTGCACCAGCCAACCTCTTCCAAATAGTCGGTTGGGCGGCAGCCAAATGTTGCAAGTGAGTAGTCGTCGTCTTCTGAGTTTTCTGCAAAGTGTGTATGCAAGCGCACATCGAGCTTTTCCGCTAATTGCGCTGACTCGATCATCAACTGTTTGGTCACGCTAAACGGCGAGCACGGAGCCAAGGCAATTCGCACCATTGCACCGTGCTTGGCATCGTGATGCTTTTCTACAGCGAGTTGTGACTCGGCCAAAATTACATCGTGGTCTTGCACCACGTTGTCGGGTGGCAAGCCGCCGTCTTTTTCTGATAGCGACATCGAGCCGCGAGTTGGATGGAAACGCATTCCTAAATCAACCGCCGCGGCAATTTCCGCAGAGAGCAAATCCCCTCCGCCTTTCGGGTGTACATACAAATGGTCTGTGCTTGTCGTACATCCCGACAGAGCTAATTCGGCAAGACCAACCCACGCAGAAACGTGCGCGGACTCTTCATCCAGTGTGCTCCACAGCGGATACAGCGTTTTCAACCAACCGAACAAAGCGGCATTGGTCATAGGTGGAAACGCGCGAGTGAGGTTTTGATACATGTGGTGATGCGTGTTCACCAACCCTGGGGTGACAAGACAATCTGTTGCGTCAATAACGCGCGTTGCTGTCGGCTCCGTGCCGGAAGCACCAACGCCAGAGATGAGTCCGTTGGTGATTGCTACCCAACCGCCGGCAATCTCGCGCCGTTGGTCATCAACTGTTGCAACGAGCCGCGCGTTGCGAACAACGAGGTCGGCTGTTGTGCTCAGTTGTTTAGCTCGACGAGTTCGCTGCCCGCGTGGCGAATTTCGGCATCGCGATGCAAAAAGAAACCGATCAACGCGGCGATTCCCGCCGTGGACAAACCAACGATGATGGGGAATGCAATAAGGACGAGAACGAGAATGATGGCGCCAGGCATGATGATTACCGTAGTGGCTTAAAGGCCCAGGCTTCGATCTCTACTGCTCCGCCAAACGGCAACGACGCAACACCAATGGTGCTTCGGGCCGGACGACTGCCATCGAATCCAGCAACGTAGGCCGTATTAAATGTGGCGAAGGTGTCCATGTCGGTGAGGAAGCACAACGTCTTTTTCACGTCGTGAATAGTGCAGCCCGCACTCTTCAATTGTGCCTTGAGGTTGACAACGGCCTGAGCGGTTTGTTTGGCAACGCCACCAGTAACAATCTTGCCTTCTGCGACACCGAGCTGCCCAGAGACAATCACCCAGTCGCCTGCCCGAACAACTGGCGTGTATGGCCCCAAGGCTGCAGCGGGTTTCGCTGGCGACTTCTTTGCCACTTTCTTTGTGGCTTTCTTGGCGGTCTTCTTCACCGTCTTTTTTGCGGTCTTCTTCACGGGGTTCTTCTTTTTTGAGGTGGCCATAGACACAATCGTAGACGGCGACACTGGCCGTCGTTCAACCGGTCATACGATGGACTCATGATCTCGCGGCGCCGCTTTATTACTGGCGCTTTTGCAATTGCCGGTGGCGGCTCGGCTCTTACAACCCTTGCTGCGTGTTCGGGTGGTTCCTCGGCAACAAGTTCGTCTATGTCAACCGAACTGCAAATTGTTCAACGCTTTCCGCAAGTCTTGGTGCCTGGCAATGTTCGCATCCCCGTCTCGCTTGCGAACAACAACGGATTGCTGTCGATGGACAGTGGCACCGAATTGCCAGCAACGCTTACTGCCAACATTGTCAATGCCGAAACCGGCGAGATCGTTGTTGGCCCAATCACCGCGAAGCGACACGATAAGGGCCTCAGCATTCCGTATTATCCATTTCGCGCCGACATTGACGAAGTCGGAATCTTTTCAATCGTGATCGATGGCGGGCCAACAGATGGTGCGGGCATCCAGATCATGGACCCCAGCCAAATTTCAATTCCACTTGTTGGCTCTGCGCTGCCACCCTTTGACACACCAACTGTCGACAACAATCGCGGCGTCAACCCCATCTGCACATATCTGCCTGCAGCGTGCTCTTTGCACAACATCACACTGACCGATGCGCTCGCGCTCGGCAAACCTATTGCTTACTTAGTTGGCACACCAGCGCATTGCTCTACCGGCACATGCTCTCCAGCGCTAGAAGCGTTGTTGCAAGTGAGTGAAAAACTTGCAGACTCCATGACGTTCATTCACGCCGAGATTTACACCGACGACACGGCAACGGTGGTTGCGCCAGCGGTTGAAGCACTAAACATGACTTACGAGCCAGCACTCTTCATCACCGACGCACAGGGCATCGTGGTCGAGCGACTAGACGCCGTTTTTGACGCGGATGAAATTAACGAAGTATTGGTAACGCTCGGCCTGCAGTAGGCCGAAAGGTTCAGCTAAAGCTGTTGCCGCAACCGCAACTGCGCGTTGCGTTCGGGTTGTTGATCTTGAAACCTGCGTCCTGCAGGCCGTCCTGGTAATCCAGGCTTGCACCTGTCAACAATTGCGATGATGCCTCGTCGACAACTACGCGAACGTCACCGAAGGTGAGCGTCTGATCGTCGGCTGCGACGTCGCCATCGAAAAACATTTCGTATGAAAAGCCCGAACAACCGCCAGGGCGAACTGCGACGCGAAGCGCAAGATCGGTTGCGCCTTCTGCCTCGAGCAATTGCTTTACCTTTGATGCTGCAGAATCGGTGAGAGTGATCATGGTGGAAATACTACCTGCGCCCTACGGCGTAGTGAAGAGCAGAGCCCAACAAAATTTGGCCTATCACGGTAGGTTTTAGTCATGTCCAGCCCGCACGTGGCACCCCCCACCGTCGCCGAAGTCACCAACCGGCTGCGCGCAGTAATGGACCCAGAGTTGGGCGACAACATTGTCGATCTCGGCATGGCAGCGGTCGATTCCATCTCAGCGGATGGCGTCGTTGCCATCGGCATGAAACTGACGATTAAGGGCTGCCCGCTTCGCGTACAGATAAAACAAGACATCGAAGCCCGCGTGGGAACACACCCTGGTGTCAGCAAAGTAACCATCGACTGGGGCGAGATGACGGCCGAGGAACGCACCGCGGTGATGACACGTGCGCGATGGAACGCCAAGGAACAGGCGCCTGACACCAAGATTCCACTCAACGCACGCGTGTTGGCAATTGCCAGCGGCAAGGGCGGCGTTGGAAAAAGTTCGGTCACGGTCAATTTGGCGGCGGCAATTGCGCAATCGGGTTACGTCGTTGGCGTTTTGGATGCCGACATTTGGGGGTTTTCAATTCCTCGAATGCTTGGCCTTTCCGATCGTCTTGAAGCAAAGCGCATCGATGGCGTCGAGAAGCCACAGATCATTCCGAACGAGCGACGCATCGGAAACGGATTGTTGAAAGTTGTTTCCACGGGAATGCTTGTTGACGACGAGGGAACTGCACTCATGTGGCGCGGCTTGATGTTGACGAAGGCCGTCGAACAGTTTTTGAATGACGTGCATTGGGGCGAACTTGATTACCTGCTCATCGACATGCCGCCAGGTACGGGCGACGTTCAAATGGGCCTCGCACGCATGTTGCCACGAACCGACTTGGTCATTGTTACGACACCTGCTGTGTCGGCGCAAAAGGTTGCCATCCGCGCCGCCGACATGGCGCGGCGAAGCTTCTTACGCGTTGCCGGCGTGATCGAAAACATGAGCGCGTTCACTTGCGAACACGGCACTTCATACGCACTGTTCGGCACGGGCGGCGGCAAAGCACTTGCCGACGAGATTGGCGCAGAGCTACTTGGACAGGTGCCAATCGAAAGCGCGGTTGCCCATGCTGGCGACACTGGCGAACCAATCGTGATCAATGGCAGCGGCGCCGCGGCAGACGCGTTTAACGCAATTGCTCAAAGAATCATTGCCAACACTATTTCGCTTACGGAAATGGCTGGTTGCTCGGCGCGCAATGATGATGTGGTTGCCGTAAGTGTTTCGCGTCGCGACAACAACGCCTAATTAACGACTAGTTGTAGTCGGCATCGCCGGGCATTGCGATTCCGATTACTTTGCCCTCTGCATCAGTTTTCAGTTTTGGCAAAATCGCGGTTGGTGTGCCAATTTTCTTGGCCGCATTTAGTGCATCGGTTGTTGTGCCGTGCGGCGCCAAAAACTGCAGATTGCTTGTTGTCGGAGGGATCATTGCCAGGTCTCCGCGTGCGTGGCGCTCCAAAGCCTCAATCGGCGAAACCCACAGGCTTGCAATTGTTTCGTTGTCGTCGTGCAGCGGCTCTTGTGCTTCTGGGGCACGAGCGATAAAGAAACGGGTATCAAAGCGGCGCGGCTCGCCTAGTGGGGTTATCCAATGGCTCACGTAATGAATGTTGTCGGTGACTAGTCGCAAGTTTTCAGTCGTACACAGCTCGACAAGCGACATCGTCCCATCATGTATTGCGTGGCGTGCAACGTTAAACCTGTTCTGCAGTGCAACATCGGTGTCGAAACGAACTAATTCGCTGCCATCGGTTGGGCGCGCAAGCAACACACCTGCTTCTTCAAAGCACTCACGAATTGCTGCAACCCAATACGACAGACCACCATTAGGGATTTGTAACAGTGCGCTCGCCTCTTCGTCATCTAAGCCATCGCAAATTGCTTCTAGTTGTTCCTCGTTGTCATTTGCATCTACTCGACCACCAGGGAATACATACATCCCCTTGGCAAATACCGCCGCCAACGTTCGCTGCAACATAAACACTTCAAGCCCATTGATCGGATGATCTCGCACCAACATCACGGTTGCCGCAGCCCGAATGGGAACTGCTGCTGGGTCGAATGGGGCGTCTACTGTTGGTTTGTCGGCGCTCATCGTGTTTTACCGTCGGTCACACACTGCGAGCGCGGCTGCGACTGAGCACCCATGCGCCACCAATAGCTGTTGCACTACCAACAATCGCTAGCGGTGCAACGTCTTCGTTGTTAAGAAACACGCCAAGTGCAAGCGAAACGGCCGGCATCAAATACAAGCTTGCTGCCGCCCGAGTAGAACCAATGCGCCCTGCAAGCATCACCATCGCGTAATGCGCAAGTGCAGTGCCCAGAACACCAAGGGCGATCATTGCGGCAAATGGGCCCCACAAAAATGGGCGATCGTTATTGATAAGCGAAAACATGCCGAGGGGCAGAAGCACGATCACTGCAACTATTTCCGCGCGCCATAGCACGGGAAGTGCGCCGTATTTTTGCTGCAGCGGTGAAGCAATGTTCAATGCAAAGCCATACAGCACTAATGCGATCACAATAAGTGCGACGCCAAATGAACTAGACGAACCCTCACTTACTGTTGGCAACGCAATTAACACCACTCCAAAAAAACCGATAGCAATGCCAAGCATTTGCCCGCGCGGCGGCAGGCGTCGGGCAACGACACTTGCAACCATGGCCACAAATAATGGCGTTGCGCCGTTAAGCATTCCGGTCACGCTGCTTGAAACATGTTGCTCGGCAAACGGGAAGACAGTGAGTGGTGCGGCAAGCCACACAACCCCCAATAAAGCAATGTTGCGCCATGCAGCCCGCGGAACTTTTACGCGGGCTTTAGGAATGAAGCTAAGCGTGAGACAACCAAAAATTACGCGCATTGGCGTAATCAGGCCGGGTGCAAACGAATCCAGACCGATTGCAATGAAGTAAAAAGATGAGCCCCATACGGTTCCGGGAATAACTAGCAGCAGCCAGTCGAGCGGTTGAAGTGGTGCCGACTCTGATGCCACGCGACGCGCGGCTGTTTCGTTACTCACTTGCTCCCTTGCGCATCTCGCGATAATCGCGCGCTGCGCCTTCCAACGGTTCAACTTCAAGCGTGATGCCATCAATTGCGGCAACACGGCACATCGTTCCAACTGGCAAGGGCGTTGAGCGGTTGGTACGTGCACGCCACTGCGCATTGTGCACAATGACAGTTCCTTCAGGCGAGATGTCGGTGCTCGCAACGCCTTCTGCACCAATCAACCATTCGCGACCAATTGTTGGCGTGGCAAAACGCGTTCTCACCATGCTGGGCATTCCCACAATGAATGCAAGCGCCATCATGCCAATGCCGCTGACGAGCGTTACCCAAGACATGCGCATTTGCGTTCCATCAATTGGTTGATACAACGTAAACGACGCGATGATAAACAGCGCGAGGCCTAGGCCCGTCCATAGCCGCGGCACGCCTACTTGTACGTCTACAGCAAATGCGAAGACGGCGAGCACAAGCAGTGCTACAGCCCACAAACGCACCGGCAATTCATTAAGCCCGTAGGTGCCGAGCACGAAACAAAACGCGCCAACGAAGCCGGCGATGCCGATACCTGCAGTGAAGAACTCGAACACCAAGAGCGATAGGCCAATGGCGAACAACAAATACGCAACGGGCGGGCTAGCAACCGTGTGCATCAATTGGCCGAGCAAGCCGAGTTTGAAGAAACGTGCGGTTGTTGCATCGCGAACGATTTGTCCGCTGCTGTCTACTTTTTCTACAACGGTGTCGAGGGCTACTCCGTCCACCATCAGGCCGTCCAGTGCAAGCAACATGTTTCGTACTACTGGCACGCCTTCGTCGGTACCTGCGAAGTTCAGCAGGCCAGCCTTGCGGGCTTCTGCAAACCCAAGGCTAGAAACGCGCAACTGTGTGGACGAGTCTCCAAAGCTTGTTTCCTTGCCATTTACAACAAGTGCCTGACCAGTAAATCCAATGCGCGCACCTGGCGCCATCGCGGTCACGTCGGCAACTGCCAACAACTGCGCGCTCAAGCCGTAGGCACGTGCACCAGTTGGCCCAACCCACACTGCAACAGGAATTTTTGCGGCAGCGACGCGTTCAAGCAATTGCGCCATGCGCGCTTCTGATACCACTGCACCACGAGAATTGACCTGCAAGACAACTGCCTGAGCGCCATTGGTGGCAGAACGCTCGAGCGCAGTTTCAATTTCGGCGACGACAACATGATCGAGCAGGCCGCTGACGGCAACCACATCTACAGGGGCAAGATTTTCGGCGGTGTCGCCGGTTGCGGCCGAAGCCGATCCATAAAGCGACAAGCCAATCGAACCAAATACGAGCGCGACAACACTCTTACGGACAACACTGGGTAACCTGCGCAATGAATCCTCCGGAGGGCGTGTGATCGTGAACAATTTCTTCGCTTCTTCCCGCACCATCATCGTTGCGGGGAAAGGCGGTGTTGGTAAGTCAACGGTATCCGCTGCGCTCGCCTTGGCAGCAGCGCAAGCAGGGCTATCCAGCCTGTTAATCGAACTAGATGGCAAGCCCAGCCTTGTCAGTGGCACGAGCCACATCACTGTGCGTCACATCAGCCCTGCCGCTGCCCTCACCGAATACTTCGAAACACACGGTTTGGCACGGCTGTCGAAGCGCCTCGTTTCCTCAGGGATTGTCGATGTTGTTGCCACTGCAGCGCCTGGCATTGACGACCTCTTAGTGCTGGGCAAAATCAAGGCACTCGAACGCGAGAGGGCTGCCGACATCATCATCGTGGATGGCCCAGCGGCCGGGCACGCCGTCACTTTTTTGCAGGCACCGCGCGCGTTGTACGACACCGTGGGTAGCGGGCCCATTCGACAACAAGCACAAGACGTGCTGCAGTTTTTGGCCGACCCAACGCGATGCCAAGTCATGCTTGTCACGCTTGCTGAGGCAACACCAGTAAACGAACTGATCGATACGGCGTTTGCATTAGAGGATCGTGTTGGAGTTGCACTTGCGCCAATCGTGATCAACGCCATTGAGGAACAACCGCTGCTCGACATCCCTTCGTCGATCGATGCATCGTCGCCGCTTGTTACCGCTGCGCACTTTCACAATTCGCGAGTGATGCAACAAACAGAATCCATTACTGATTTGCACACCCGCCTGCCGCTGCCCACACTTCGCCTTACCTACAGCTCGTCAGCAACCTCCGTCATTGAAGACTTGGCCAACCAACTACGTTCGCAAATAGAGCAACTGCCATGACAACAGAAACCTTGATGCAAGTTTCCTCACGTTCAAGCGTGTTGTTGTGTTGTGGCAGTGGCGGCGTTGGCAAAACCACTGCATCGGCAGCCTTGGCGCTTGCACAAATGCGTGCAGGTCGGCGAGTTGTTGTCGTCACAATCGATCCGGCGCGCCGTCTTGCCGATGCGCTTGGTGTCACTGGCGAACTAGGCAATCAACCCACGTTGCTTTCATCGGAGAACGGTGGCGAACTGTGGGCAATGATGCTTGACGCCAACGAAACCTTTGCCAACTTGGTGCAGGGCTACAGCAGCGACAGCGCGCAAGTTGAACGCATCATCACTAATCGATTCTTTCGCAATATTTCTTCCTCGCTCGGAGGGACGCAGGAATATATGGCAGCCGAAAAACTGTTCGAGTTGCACAACGATCCGCGCTTTGATCTCGTTGTTGTCGATACGCCACCAACTCGCAAGGCACTCAACTTTCTTGATGCCCCAGGCAGGCTCGTGCGCTTCCTCGATCACCGCCTATATCGCGTACTGCTTGCGCCAGCCCGCGGCGGCCTTCGCGTGGTTGCCGCAGCGGTGACACCCATCGTGCGCACGATTGCGCGCGTTGTTGGCGCAAGCGTTGTCGACGATGCGATTGCCTTTTTCCAAGCCTTTGAAGGAATGGATGAAGGTTTCCGCGCGCGCGCCCAGCAAGTGACCCAAACCCTCACTTCTCCGACCACTTCATATGTCGTTGTCTCATCTGCTCAAAAAGAAGCGCTAGACGAAGCGCAATTTTTTATCGACCGTTTGAAAACCGAAAATATTGCAACTGCGGCGCTGATCATCAACAGGCTCACTCCCGACTTCGGTGTTTCGTCCGATGCCCAAACAGCAAACCGCTTCCCAGCACTGGCCGAAAATGCAAGCCGCCTTGCGCAACGCGCCGCAAGCGAACGACTGGCGATTGCTCCCCTTGTTGCAGCGGTTTCGCCAAGCCCCGTTGTGTACCTCTCGCTGCTACCCCACGACGTCGCCGACCATCAGGCACTTTCGTTATTGGCAGACCAACTCTCGGCATCCAAGCCCCAGCGATAAGATTGTTCCGTGCATATCTTGCTTGCTACCGATGCCCAGTGGGTGCTGGATGAAGTGCTCGCCGCGCTCGGCTCGCCCGACACATCTTTCACCGTTGTTCGCAACGGCAGAGACGTGCCCGAAGCAATCGCCACTCGTACGCCAGACATCGCAGTGCTCGATTTGCAGATCGGAACAATGGGTGCAATGGCCGTGACCATGAACCTTCGTCTCGATCACAGCGACCACCGCATTCCCTACGTACCCGTGCTGATGTTGCTCGATCGCGAAGCCGATGTTCATTTGGCAAAGCGCAGTGGCGCCGATGGCTGGCTAGTTAAACCACTTGATGCACTTCGCTTACAACTTGCCGCTCGTTCCATTGTGCAAAAAGCGCCGACGATGGAAGCCTGGACCGAGTCGGCTTCCCACTAACTAAACTTTTTGTAAATCACTGCAATCCGCGCATCTTCGCCTGCGACACTGAACCCATGGTGAACATCTCCATACCCGCGAATTTGCTTCCTAGCGACGGCCGCTTCGGTTCTGGCCCGTCAAAAATTCGCTCGGAGCAAATGGACGCACTCGTCTTGGCTTCCCGCAATGTGCTTGGTACTTCGCATCGCCAAGCACCCGTAAAAAACATTTTGGGTTCTGTTCGCGAGCAACTTCGCCAACTGTTTTCGCTGCCCGCCGATTGGGAAGTGGTCATGGGCAACGGTGGTGCAAGCTTGTTTTGGGACGCAGCAACATTTGGCCTCATTCAGAACAAGAGCGAGCATCTGGTGTTTGGCGAATTCTCATCAAAGTTTGCCGATGCCGCCCGTAATGCTCCACACCTAGGGCAGCCAATTGTTGTTGAAGCAACCCCCGGCGACGTTCCCGCAGTGCAACTTGCCGATGTCGATACGTATTGCTTCACCCATAACGAAACCTCCACCGGCGCAAGCATGCAACTTGCTCGGCCAGCCAACTCGGGAGATGCGCTTGTGGTTGTAGATGCCACTTCGGCCGCTGGTGGCATGGCATGGTCACCAAGCGAAGTTGACGTGTACTACTTCTCGCCGCAGAAAGGTTTCGGTTCGGAGGGCGGCACATGGATTGCCCTGTGCTCACCACGCGCCGTTGAAAGAATCGGTGCGATTGCAGCGACAAAGCGCTGGTGCCCACCATCGCTCGACTTAACCATCGCGCTCGACAACTCGCGCGCCAACCAGACATACAACACGCCATCAATCTCCACGTTCATTTTGCTGAACGAACAACTGCGCTGGATGTTGGACAACGGCGGCTTGCCATGGTGCGTTCAACGCACAACGCAATCTTCTCAACACCTGTATTCGTGGGCGACGCAGCGCTCGTTTGCATCCCCCTTTGTTGCCAACCCACAGCATCGCTCACCAGTAGTTGGAACAATCGACCTCGACGGTGTGGATGCCACGCAGATCAGCAACGTCCTGCGCGAAAACGGCGTTGTCGACACCGAGTCGTATCGCAAACTTGGGCGCAATCAGATGCGTATTTCCATGTTTCCATCAGTCGAACCAACCGATGTACAACAACTCACTGCGTGCATCGACTATGTAGTGGAGCAGCTGTCATGAGTAAACGAATTGTTATCGCCGAAGAAATTGCCGACGCCGGCCTCGACCGACTGCGATCTGCTGGCTTTATCGTCGATGTGCAACTGAATAAATCGGCCGGTGAGTTACACGCAATTCTTGATGGCGCGCACGCCCTCATTGTTCGTTCGGCAACCATGGTTGACGCAGCAATGTTGGCAGCCGGCAAACAGTTGGTGGTTGTTGCTCGCGCAGGCGTCGGGCTGGACAACATCGATGTTGAAGCTGCCACCAAACAAGGCGTGATGGTGGTTAATGCACCGCAATCCAACGTGCTTTCCGCCGCCGAGCACACCATGGCACTGATTTTGTCCATTGCCCGCAACGTGCCCCAGGCGCATAGCGCACTCACCGCGGGGCGCTGGGAACGCAGCAAGTGGGAAGGCATCGAACTTGCAGGAAAGACACTCGGCATCTTGGGCCTCGGCCGCATCGG
>CAZNBF010000003.1:0-3386 GCA_964571325.1 uncultured Acidimicrobium sp. | reverse complement strand
GATGTGTTCACCAAAGAGCCAGTAACCGACTCGCCGTTGTTTGGCCTCGGCAACATTGTGGTCACGCCGCACCTTGGTGCCAGTACACGCGAAGCACAAGACCGCGCGGGCGAAGTTGTTGCCGACATGGTGCAACTTGCGCTCAACGGCGACTTCGTGCCTTTCGCTGTCAACCTTGAGGCCGGCGATGCAAACGAGACACTGAAGCCGTTTGTTCCATTGGCCGATCGCATCGGGCGCGTATTTGCGTCACTGATTGAATCCACTCCGTCAACGATTGAAATTTCTACAACGGGCGAAATTGGTGGCTACGACCCGGGCCTCATCACCATTAGCGCACTAAAGGGAATGCTCTCCGTTTGGTCGACAGATCAAGTGAGCCTCGTCAATGCGCCATCAATGGCGCGCAATCTCAACATCACCGTCGAAAGCGTTGCCTCAACAACGACTACGCATCGCGACTATGTCAACCTCATCACGCTTCGCTCGGGCGATCGAAATATTGCAGCGACGCTCACTGGCCGCCGCCGCGAAGCCAGAATCGTGATGATCGATCATCACCTCACCGACATTCCACCTTCCGAGCACATGCTTGTAGTGAAAAATGACGACCGGCCTGGCGCAATTGGCCGCGTGGCAACTGCCCTTGGCAACGCCGGCATCAACATTGCCAACATGGACGTAGGTAGTTCCGAAACCGCAGGCAGCGCACTGATGTGCATCGCCACAACAACCGCAGTGCCGCTTGATGTGCTGCAACACCTGCGCACACTCGAGGGAATCTCGAGCGTTGTTTCGGTTGGCGCTTAAACCTTTTTGCGCCGTTCGCGCTTCACGCGCGGAGTGAACTTCACCAACTCGTCGTCCACCACTTCGTGGCGTTGACCCCAACTGCTGAGCAGTGATTGCATCATTGCCGCAGCCGGCAACGCCAACACAGCACCAATCGGCCCAAGTATTGCGCCGCCCACAATTGCCGAAGCAAATGCCACAGCCGCGTGCACGTGCATAGTGCGGGCAGTAATACGCGGTGAGATGAGGTAGTTCTCAAGTTGCTGGTAAATCAAAATGAATGCAAGTACAAACGCTGCATTAATTGGCGACTCCAAAAATGTAAGCAGCAACGGCAACACGCCAGCAAGATACGTGCCAACAACTGGCAAGAACTGCGAGACGATGCCGACCCACAGCGCCATTGCTATTGGTGCAGGGGTTCCGATGGCTTGAAACGCGATCCAATGGAAAAATGCAGATACCAAGGCAAGCAACGCACGCGAATACAAGTAGCCGCCTGTCTTATCGATGGCCAAGTCCCACGTCTTTAACACCAACCGCTGACGCTCTTCTGGCAGGCGCGCGCAAATGACTCTCCGCAAGCGTGGCCCATCTGCAACCAGATAAAACGTGAACAACGTGATCGACAACAACTGCAACAGCACACCAAGCGCACTTGCCGAAAGGCTGACTACCTTTCGCTGTTGATTGTCAATGAAACGCTGCACTGGCCCTGTCGGGTCGGAGATCGATGCATTTACTTCGGCCGGGTCAACATTGGCGTTAAACGTGTCATTAATGAATTTCACCGTGTCATTAACGTAGGTTTCGCTATTCGTCAACACATCTGCAACCTGATTGCCCACCAACGTGCCAACCGCGCCCAAGAATGCACCGGCAAACACCACGATCGACATCAAGATGAGCAGCGTCGCACTCCCTCGTCGCCAACCTCGCTTCGCTAAACGATTAACCCCGGGCTCAATTGCCAACGCCAAGAACAACGAAACCAGTAACAGCAGCAGGAAACTGGACAACTGGTGGAACAGTTCGCGAACCACAAGGGCACCAAGAAACCCAAGCCAAAACACCACAACGGCTTTGGGAACCCACTTCGGCATGGCGCGATCGCTTGTGTTGCTCATTTCACCAACAGTACTTGCATGGCCCGCCGTGCAGTCTGACCCCGCAACTGGCACGATGGAGCAATGAATTTGCCTGGCTCCTCCGTTATCAACGATCGCATCAATGCGCTTCGCGATCAGCTGGGTGAAGGGCTTCGAAACATGGTTGTTGGCCCCGACGCCGAGCAACGTACGCAACAGATTATGGAAGCACAAGGACCGCGCTGGTTTGCAGACGACCGGCCTATCCGCATCGTGCATATGGACGCATCCATGTTTATTGGTGGCTTGCGAGCATTGTTATTACAAACACTGCACCCGCTTGCCATGGCCGGGGTTGCCAACCACTCCGATTACCGAAACGACCCATGGGGCCGCCTGCAACGCACCGCCGACTTTCTTGCCTCCACCACGTTTGGCCCCGAACAAGAAGCGCAGCGAATCATCGACCGCATTAAACATGTTCACAACTCTGTGCAGGGCACCGCAAGCGATGGCCGGCCGTATTCGGCGAACGATCCACATTTATTGCGTTGGGTGCATGTTGTCGAAGTAGACAGTTTCTTACGCGCTCACACTCGCTTTGGCCAACAAAAACTGACGCAAGAACAACGTGACGGTTACGTCGAAGACATGTCGCTGATCGCAGCAAAACTTGGCGTGACGGATCCGCCCAAGAATGAACAGGCGCTCAAAGATCAGCTTCGCTCATTTAAGGGCGAACTTCGAAGTACTGCCGAAAGCCGTGATGCAGTTAAGTATCTTTTGTTCAGTCCGCCGCTGCCATACCCCGCGCGCGCCGCGTATTACGCGCTTGCCGCAGCCACAATTTCCACACTTCCTGCATGGTCGCGCAACATGTTGCGCGTGCCATACCTGCCCTTCACCGAACGATTTGCGCTTCGCCCACTTGGTGTTGGCATCACGCAGGCGTTTCGTTGGATCACAGACCCAACGTCGCCTCTATCGCAAAGCGGTAGATGACGAAATGATTGCCTGAGCAATCAACGCGTCGTACAAGTTCTGCTGAATAGCGTCTTCGTGCGCGGTGTCTTCCGGGTGCCACTGCACACCCACCAACCAATGGTCGGTGTGTTCAATACCTTCAAGTAATCCATCTTCGGCCCAGGCGACTGCAACACAGCCCGGTGCAATGGTGTCAACAATTTGGTGATGAAATGACGCACCTTGCAACTCGGTTGCGCCCAATGCGTTTGCCAATCTGCTTCCCTCTTTAATGCGCACGCCATGAACAGCAAACGGCGCGCCTTCAGGAAAGTTGTCGGGCTTGTGTAATACCTGTGCATCGGCATTGGGCAGCGTTGCGATTTCCTGCACCAATGTTCCGCCCAATGCAACGTTGGTGATTTGCAGCCCACGGCAAATGGCAAGTACTGGCTTACCTGTTCGAATTGCGGCTTTCACCATGGTGGATTCAAAAATGTCTTGCTCGGTCAAAATGCCGTACACGTACACACTTGGTTCTTG
>CAZNBF010000002.1:27078-72961 GCA_964571325.1 uncultured Acidimicrobium sp. | reverse complement strand
CGACGTCATCCGGTATTAGCAATCGTTTCCAATTGTTATCCCAGAGTCTGGGGCAGGTTTCTCACGTGATCCTCACCCGTTCGCCACTAGATCTTCCGATGTATTGCTACATCATGGATCTCGTTCGACTTGCATGTGTTAAGCACGCCGCCAGCGTTCGTCCTGAGCCAGGATCAAACTCTCCGTCAAGAACTTCCCGTTTTTGTCAAGTGATTGCTCACCGCAACAAAGCGGGTTGAATTCTGGAAAGTCCGCGTTGGTTCTTTCAGGCTTGCGCCTTGTCCGCACCAACGTTTCCTGACCAATCAGTAGCTCTACTGATTGATTTGTATATTTTTGTTGATTTGCATCAACGATTGTTTTGGCCGGATTTGCATCCGACCGGAATTGACAGACAGTTAAACGACGATCCCGAAGGATCGTTGCCTACTGCCCGCACTGGCGTTCAGTCTTCTCTTCCGTTTTCAAGGAGCAAAACCGCATAGGCACTCGGACACGGTATTTACATACCGACCGGCGATGACCACACGGAAAGCGCTTTACAGGCACAATGCACGAAACGCGCAATATGCCAATGAGGCGGAGTGCAAATCTAGCGGGGTCGTTACCCCAGCGTCAACCTCGCAACAAAGAAAATCCTTATATTTCTTGGCTTTGCTGTGAGGCACCCCAATCAACCCCATATGGGTGATGGAGGGGCCTTTTCACCCCTGCAAATCGAGGAGGTGATATGCCGTCTTTCCCTTACGCAGCAAGAGCCAGCGGCCATGAAGCAGTGGAATTTTGTCCAGTTTGGCGTGCTCATCCATCTGCTCGCCATTAGCCCTGACACTGCGCTGGCTGAGGAGGCGACGTGCCTCAGTATTGGAACTTGCCAATCCTGTGGTCACCAAAATAGCAACCGCATCAGTGAGTGCTGCGGCTCCGATGGAACTACTAGCGACTTCAGAGGCGATGAGGTGCAACGCCGCAGGACTCGCAGATACTGGATGAGCGCCGAACAAAACGTCGGCAGCCTGCTCTGCTGCATCCGCTGCTTCTTCCCCATGCAGCATGACTGTGAGTTCACGCGCAAGTGTGCGCTGAGCAACACGAGACTCTGGCGTGCGCTTTTGGTCGGCGAGTATTTCCGTTATCTCGCTCATTGAACGAAGAGAGAACTTTGGCAACATATGTTCGATATCAGCATCCGCGATCTGCATCCAAAACTGTCTGAACTGATACGGACTGGTGCGGCGCGCATCGAGCCACACTGCACCATCTGCAGTTTTTCCAAACTTGGTGCCATCCGCTTTTGTGATGAGCGGCCAAGTAAGCCCGTAAGCACTTCGACCGAGTGTTTTTCGGATGAGATCTGTTCCTGCAGTGATGTTTCCCCACTGATCGGAACCACCCATTTGCATTTCGCATTGGTGGTGTTCGCACAAATGTCGGAAGTCATTGGCTTGCAACAACATGTAGCTAAATTCGGTGTACGACAAACCGTTTCCGTCGGATATACGTGATTTAACAGAGTCTTTTGCCATCATCTGATTCACAGTGATGTGTTTTCCGACGTCGCGCAGGAAGTCGAGCATTTTGACGTTTTTAGTCCAATCGGCATTGTCTACCAACAGCGCTGCATTCGGGCCAGAGAAATCGAGAATGCACTCAAGTTGTCGTTTGATCGATTGGACGTTGTGAGCAAGCTGTTCGGCATCGAGCAGATTTCGCTCTTCGCTCTTTCCGGACGGATCGCCGACCATCCCAGTTGCTCCACCAGCCAAAACAATTGGTCGATGTCCGAGTAGCTGCAACCGACGAAGTGAAATCTGACCCAATAAATTGCCAACGTGGAGCGAATCTGATGTTGGGTCAAAACCAACATAGGCAGAGATCTGGCCGCTTGTCGTTCGCTTTGAAAGCTCTTCTCGGTCGGTCGAATCGTGGATCAAACCACGCGCAGCAAATTCGGCGACAACGTCACCAAACTGTGCGGAATTGGCCATAAGAAGATATTAGATCGTTGCGCGACTCCGCAGTGATGCAATAAGCGCTTCGTAACGCTCTATTTGCAAAGAAGCAGCAGCCGGGCCGGATGCTCCAGGCGAAGTTCTCTGACGCACACCGATGCCATCACCGATCAATCGTGCGGCCTCGTCACCGAATAGTTCGTCATGGGCAACCAAATCCCTAAGAGATTTCTCTCCGGAAATAGCGCGTTGTACGAGAGCACCAACCATTGCGTGGGCCTGACGGAAAGGAGTCCCCTTTCGCACCAGCCACTCGGCTAAATCAGTTGCAGCAAGCAACTGGGAGTCGGCTGCACGACGCATGTTGTCTGCATTAAATGAAGCCGTCGAAATCATTCCCGAGAGAGCAGCAATTGCTCTCGTCACTTGATCGTAGGAATCGAATAGCGGCTCTTTGTCTTCTTGCAGATCACGGTTATAGGCCAAAGGGAGACCCTTAAGCGTTGTGAGTAATCCAGTCAGGTTGCCGATGAGACGGCCCGCTTTGCCGCGAGCAAGTTCCGCGATATCAGCGTTCTTCTTCTGCGGAAGCATTGACGATCCAGTTGCAAAACGATCGTCGAGCGTTGCGAAACCAAACTCTTCTGTTGTCCACAGCACCCACTCTTCGCCCAATCTCGAGAGATGGGTGCCTATAAGTGCGAGATCGAAAAGGGCCTCGGCCACAAAATCTCGATCGGAAACCGCGTCGAGCGAATTACCAAACGAAGTGGCAAAGCCCATCTCCTTTGCGGTGAAATCTGAGTCGATCGGCAACGACGAACCGGCCAACGCACCAGCACCCAGCGGAGACACATTGGCCCGTTTCACCGTGTCTAACAATCGGTCGATATCCCGAGCGAAAGCCCATGCGTGCGCCGTGAGATGGTGAGCGAGAAGCACTGGCTGTGCTCGCTGCAAGTGGGTGTAGCCGGGAAGATAGACGCCATCTTCTCCCCAACCACTTTGATTGGCGCGCGAGAACAAGACGTCGCACAGCCCCAATAGTTGATTGGCGACAGTCATCAATTCGCGTCGTGTCCAGAGCTTGAGGGCGGTGACACACTGATCGTTTCGACTTCTACCGGTGTGCACCTTTCCACCCACGTCACCAGCGATTTCGGTGATGCGTCTTTCTATTGCGGTATGAATGTCTTCATCAGTCTTGACGAAATTGAACTGACCCTTCGAAAATTCCGACGCGACCTGCTCTAACGCAGCCACAATGGCTGAAGCTTCAGAGGCCGCCAAAATTTTCGAGTGTTCCAATCCCCGGACGTGCGCGATACTGGCGTAGATATCGTCTTTCCAAAGACGCTGGTCAAACGAAAGGCTCTCCGTGAACGACATCAAATCGTCGTTTGGAGCGACGCTAAAGCGTCCGTGCCAAAGTGCTTGTGCATTCTCTGTCATTTTTTGGCCTTTGATTGTTGTTGAATACCTGCCAACTTGCCTAAGTGCGCTGCCAATTTCTTGGCACCGTAATTGGCACTAGCAACACAAAACATTGTGTCATCACCAGCAACCGTGCCCGCAAGCCCTTCGATGCGAGAGCGATCAAGGGCGGAAGCAACGACATGCGCACAGCCTGGCGGAGTGCGAATGATCACAATTGGATCACTGATTTGGATATCAGCAACCCACTCCGAAAGAACCCGCCGCAGCTGATCGAGCGGGGCTATCCGCTCGGGCTCAAATTCGGGGATCGCATATGCGGTATCTCCGTTTGACGTGCGCACCTTCACAGCGCCAAGTTCCTCGAGGTCGCGAGATACCGTCGCCTGCGTCGCGACTATGCCTATCTTTTTCAAAGAACGGACTAGTTGTGTATGGCTCGTGACGTCGCTTTCCGAAATTATCTGAGCAACCGCACTTTGTCTTTGCACTTTGGTGGTCATGGTCTTACTCCTAAAAGAAATGCAAGTACTGCACGCGCAGCATGCATGCGATTGTGAGCTTGTTGATAGATCAGGCTGCTGGGTCCGTCGATTACCTGTTCGGAAACTTCCTGGCCTCTATGAGCAGGCAAGCAGTGCATGAAAACAGCGCCTGGTGCTGCAAGTGCCATAGTTTTCTCTGTCACCTCGAATCCGACGAATGCGGCCTCCCGAACCTTTGATTCCGACTCCTGACCCATCGAGGTCCACGTATCGGTGTGGACCGCATGCGCTCCAGTAACCGCGGAATCGAGATCCTTGAACTGATTGACCGACGCTGCACCAAGTGCCCTGAACTGATCTACATCTGATTCATTGGCGCTATAGCCATCTGGGCATCCGAGTCGTATATGCATGCCGAACATCGCTGAAGCATGACAGAGAGAGCGAGCAACGTTATTGAAGTCGCCAACGTATGCAACCGTCTTGCCGGCCAAAGCGCCGACATGTTGTTGCATTGTGAGCACGTCAGCAACAGCCTGCAACGGGTGCGCCACATCACTCAGCATGTTGACAACCGGGACTGAGGATGAAGCCGACATCCGTTCAAGCACGCGATGATCGAACACGCGCGCGCAAAGCATCGCGTGGTAGCCGGACATGACATGAGAAATATCTTCGACCGACTCGCGAACGTCTAGGCCGACCTCCTCCCCCCGCGTATAAACAGGGTGACCTCCCAACTGAACAACCGCCATTTCCATACTGTGGCGAGTGCGGTTGGAAGGCTTTTCAAAGATGAGGGCCACACCCTTGCCGTCCAATGGCCGACCCAACGAAGCGATCGGACGAACAGCCAATTCGAGAATGGCAGCCAAATCAGTTGCATCAAGGTCTGTGATCTGTAGGAAATCTCTATTGTTCATGACGCAAAACCCTTCAACACGCTCGCGATCATTGCAACCGCCTCGTGTATTTCGTCGGTTGTAACCGTGATCGGCGGAGCTAGACGCAATGCCGACGCGGTAACTGCATTCGTTACCAATCCCATCTCAAGCAGCGAAAGCTGCACTTGTTTCGCGTCGATTCCGGAAGCAAGTTCTACGCCAAGCAAAAGACCGAGCCCGCGGACATGGGAAACATTGTCTAGCCGCGAAACGAGTTGAGTGAGTAATGCACCCTTTTCTGTTGCCAAACGTGGTGCATCGATTCGTTGCATTTCAAGGATCGTTGCTTTTGCCGCACTCGTTGCAATGGCAGTTCCGCTGAATGTGCTTCCATGATCGCCTGGCTTAAACACCTCAGCAACAGAACGCTTCGCCCACATAGCGCCTATAGGCATTCCGTTGCCCATCGCCTTGGCCATCAAAACAACATCTGGCGTGATTCCATAATGCTCAAATCCGAACCATTTTCCAGTTCGCCCGAAGCCAGTTTGCACTTCGTCAAGCATGAGTAACACACCACGCTCGGTGCATAGCTTCTGAACAGCCTGCAGATACTCCAGGTTCGCTGGAAGTACACCACCCTCACCTTGAACGGGCTCGATCAGGACAGCAGCCACCGAATCATCAACGGCCGATTCCAGGGCGCCAATATCGTTAAACGGAACATGCCTAAAACCTTCGGGCATTGGTTGGAATGGTTCATGTTTCGCAGGCTGCCCAGTTGCTGCAAGAGCGGCGAGCGTTCTACCGTGGAAACTCCCAAGTGCGCTCACTACTGTGTGGCGACCACGCCCACCGAACTTACGAGCCAACTTGATTGCAGCCTCATTAGCTTCGGCGCCAGAGTTGCAGAAGAAAACCTGCCCGGCACCACCGAGAAGCTGATTAATTAACACTGCAGTTTCTGTTGCGACTGGATTTGCAAAAAAGTTGCTGACATGCATCAATGTTTGGGCCTGTTTTGTGATTGCCTCAACAACAACAGGATGGCTATGTCCGAGTGAAGTTACCGCGATGCCACACAAGAAATCTAGGTACCTCTTTCCGTTGACATCCCATAGCTCTGTTCCGAGCCCGCGAGCAAACATCACTTGTGGTGGGCCAAAAACAGGAATGTACGGACAATGATCGCCCGACGTAGAAAAAGCGTGACTACTCATTTTTTACCCTCTTCAAGTTGGGAAGTGATCATGGTGCCAACACCGGCAACAGTGAACAGCTCGATGAGCAGAACGTGAGGAATGCGCCCGTCCAATATGTGGCACCGTTTGACACCACTTGCAATTGCACTGACACAACTCTCCATTTTGGGAATCATTCCCCCATCGATCGAACCGCTTTTAAGCAAACCTTGAATCTCGTTATCGGTCGTCCTTCTGATGAGCGAAGATGCATCGTTCTTGTCCGTGCGGAGCCCTTCTATGTCGGTCAGATAGATGAGCTTTTCAGCCCCCAAAGCAACAGCTATGGCAGATGCCGCGGTATCTGCATTGACGTTGTAGGCCTGCCCATTCGCGTCACTTCCGATCGTTGCTACAACCGGCACAGCGTTATCGGACAGCACACTTTTCAAAACTGATGGATCGACCGAAGAAATGTCACCGACGAAACCAAGCTCCGGATCGCGTTGCGTTACCCGCAGTAGTCCTGCGTCTTGACCGGACACACCCACCGCGGACGAACCGTGCACGTTGATTGCAGAGACGATCTGCGGGTTAACCGTTCCGAGCAAGACCATGCTTGCAATTTCGACTGTTTCGGCATCGGTCACGCGCAGACCATTTCGAAATTCGGGCTTCTTGCCAAGCCTCTCCATGAGCGCACTGATCTGGGGCCCACCACCGTGAACAACGACAGGCTTAATGCCAACCGCGTGCATCAGTGCAATATCTTGCGCAAAGGTTCCAGCCGCATCTGCATCAGATGCTCCCGCAAGCGCGTTTCCACCATATTTGACAACAACCGTCTTACCTGCAAATTGCTGGATATACGGAAGCGCTTCGATCAGTAAAGCGCCAACCTTCTCGTGAGTTGTACTCATGGAAACATACCGACCTTTGCCAAACCACTCTCTTCGGGCAAACCCAGCGCAACGTTCGCTGCTTGGACGGCACCACCTGATGCGCCCTTCGTGAGATTGTCTAACGCAGCTAGAACAACTACGTACCCCGTGCGTTCGTCAAAACGGGCCGTCAATTGCGTGACGTTTGTACCCAAAGTTGCCTTTGTCGATGGGATCTGCTGCCCAACAACAACAAAACTCTCATTCGCATAGGTGCGAGCAAGAACAGCGACCAATGAGGCCGACGTAGGCGACGACTGATGAACGGGCTTCGCGTAACAGGTAGCAAAGATCCCACGATTCATTGGGGCAAGATGCGGCGTAAACAGAATCTGGGCGCCAGTTACTTGTTCTATCTCGGGAGTGTGACGGTGATCCAATAGCCCGTAAGCAGCGAAATCTTCATTGACGGTGTTGAACGAATTGGAACTCTTCGCTGCCCTACCGGCACCGGAAACGCCTGAGGCTGCATCGACAATTACGCCTTCTGCTTGGATGACACCCGCAGCCACCAAAGGAGACAGCGCGAGGCTTGCAGCGGTTACGTAACAGCCCGGAGTTGCTATGAGCTGCGCCGAACGGAGCTGTTCCCTGTTGATCTCAGGAAGGCCATACACGGCATGTTCGATTAAGTCTGCGTGAGTATGTTCGAACCCGTACCACTTCGGATATAGGGAAGCATTCTTGAGCCGGTAGGCAGCCGACAAATCGACGACCAATTTCACTTTCTTATACAACTGCGGCACTAATTCCAGTGAGGCTTCGTGAGGGAGAGCCAAGAAGAGCACGTCACACTGCAAAGCCTTCTCAAGGATAAATTCTTCAAAAACCAGGTTTGGATAATTGGCCGACAAAGATGGGTATAGCGACCTTGCCAATGTTCCTGCTTGAGTATCGCCCGTCGCATAGGTCACGTTGAAATGCGGATGTGCTGCGCATAAGCGCAGCAATTCGACACCCGTGAAACCTGAAGCCCCAAGAATTCCCACATTTAGCATTGCATAATTATACAACCTGATGCATAACTATGCAACCATCATTTGCCCTTGTTATGACCTCAGGGTTGCGCCGTTCTTTTCGGCGGCGGCGATGCTTTTCGCCCGAGCTTCTGCCACTTCGGTTTCGGTAAGCGTGCGATCCGGCGCCTGCAACCTGATTCGGAACGCCAGGCTTCGTGAATCCTCGGCCACACCTTTGCCTCGATAAACGTCGAAGAGGGCAACATCAACAACAATGTTGCCCGCAGCCTGTCGAATGGCTTTCTGAATGGTGGACGCACTTACCTTCTCCGATACCACGAAGGCCAGATCGAAGTCGCTGGAGGGGTACTTGCTGACTACTTGAGCCGCCGCAGGCTTAGGTGATTCTGCCAGAAGTAACGAGAGGTTTACCTCCACGCATGACACCCTTCCGACAACACCGAAATTGGCGAGAACAGTTGGGTCTATCTCGCCAACCGAACCAAGGACAACCTTCCCACGTCGTAATTGAGCGCTGCGAGTTTGGTGATATCCAGACGGTGGATTGTCTTGCGACAACTGCGCACCAACTGAAAGGCCTGCCGACAATTGACTCCATAGATCTACAGCGGCCGAAGCATCAGCACCGGCAACCATGATGCAGAGTGATTCGAACTCGTCTGGCAGAACCTGTGAACCCTGCGGGTAGACATGGCCTATTTCGAACAGCGAGATGTCACGATTGCGATGGGACTGGTTGTACGAGACAGCCTTAAGCATCCCCGGAATCAACGATGTTCGAAGCACGCTCTCCTCCGCCACCAATGGATTTGCTAACCGAAGCGCATTTTCCTCAGTCAGACCAACCTTTGCTAATTCGCCGGGGGCAAGAAATGGATTCGGCATTGCTTCGCTAGCCCCCAAAGAGACAACAATCTCCCGAACCAACCTTCTTCGCTGTTGAAGTTCGGACAACCGACCGTGCACGGGTGAAGTTGGGACGATCTTTCCCAATTTGTCGTATCCGTAATGGCGTGCGATCTCTTCAATTAGGTCGATTTCCAAAGTGCAATCATTGCGCCATGAGGGAACGGAAATCTCGAAACTCTCACCGCCATCTACTTCGGTTACGCCGAAACCGATTGGCGTCAATAGATCCACAATCTGTTGAGCGGAAAAATCAATGCCCAATATTCTCTTCACGCTCTTTGCGCGAAGAATGCACATTCGATTTTGCGGAGGCAATGCATCCGTGCGTTCATCGGTGGAACCGCTATGGACAATCAAATCAGGGCATGTAATCCGGAGCAGTTCGGCGAATCGTGCTACCGCCACATTCGCTCCGTATGGGTCTACCCCGCGTTCGAATCGAAGCGATGCCTCAGTTCGTAATGCGAGACGAGTCGCAGTTGAGCGAATTGCATTGGGTTCGAAGTACGCAATCTCAAGTGCGATCGAATGAGTTGAATCGGTGACTTCCGAATGCAACCCGCCCATGATTCCGGCAAGGCCAACAGGCGTGTTTTTCGCATCAGCTATTACCAAATCCGATGCTTCCAGTATTCGATCATTTCCGTCGAGCGTGGTGAATGCTTCGTTGCTGCTCGCCATGCGAACAATGAAACCATCGCTCACCGACTGCAAGTCGTATGCATGGTTGGGTTGATTGAGCTCAAGATTCACGAGATTCGATACGTCTACAACATTGTTGATGGATCTCATTCCTGCCCGAGAAAGTCTTTGCTCTATCCAAGTTGGCGACTTCGTAATGACTATTCCAGACATAGCAACAACGGTGAAACGGCTGCAACGATCTGGAGCCTGGATCTGAACTGGCACAGTCAGCTGAGCGCCGAGAATGCCCAGCTCAGTTGCAGGCTTCTTGCAGATCTTTGCCAAACCAGCAGCAAGATCTCGAGCCACCCCGAGATAGCCCGTGCAGTCGGGACGGTTGCGCGTTACATCAAGATCGAAAATGACATCCGACTGCACACCCATCGCTTCATACACATCTATCCCAAGTGGCGTGCTACTAGGCAATATCAACAGGCCACTGTCGTCCTGGCTCAGATTGATCTCGGTGCCGGAACACAACATGCCCTCGCTATCAATGCCGAGAATTCCACGCTGTGAAATGACTCTTCCATCCGGCATTGAGGTTCCAAGAGTTGCAAGTGGGACCACGTCGCCCTCTGTCATGTTCGTCGCACCGCACCAAACGTGGCGTTCAACACCGTCACCAGCATCTACGAACACACGCGTGACTTTTGCGGCGTCGGGGTGCTTTTCCAACCGAAGAACCTTCGCCGTAACTACCCCTTTTACTGGTGCCCCCACAAACTCAACAGACTCAACTGCCAAGCCCAGTTCGGTCAAGCGTTCTGCAATCACGTTGGCATCAGACCCAAAGTCTGCAAACTCGTTAAGCCAAGAGAGAGAAATCTTCACGAGAACTGCCTCAAAAAACGAAGGTCATTTGTGTACATCTCGCGAATGTCCTCAACATTGTGACGCTCTTTGGCCATGCGATCGATACCGAAACCAAAGGCAAATCCTGTGTACTCCTCGGGGTCGATACCACCGGCAGCAAGAACATTGGGATGCATCATTCCGCAGCCACCCAACTCGATCCATGCACCATTCGCACGACGAATATCGAACTCGGCGCTTGGCTCGGTGAAGGGGAAAAAAGATGGGCGCAACCTACTCGTAAAGTCTGAACCGAAAAAGGCTTTCGTGAATGCTTCAATGATGCCGGCCAGATGAGCGAAAGTGATTCCTTTGTCAATCACCATTCCCTCAATTTGATGAAACACTGGCATGTGTGTTGCATCAGGCGTGTCACGTCGAAACACTCTTCCAGGCATCACCGCATATATCGGTGGTTTCCAATCCTGCATCACGCGAATTTGGACCGGTGAGGTATGCGTTCGGAGGAGTACCGAATTGGTTTCTTGCGAGGGAGAACTTGGCTCGATGAACATCGTGTCGAACTCACTCCTAGCAGGGTGTGTTTTCGGCATATTCAATGCCTCGAAGTTGTAGAAGTCGGTTTCAACCTCTGGTCCTTCAGCAATCTGGAATCCGAGTCCGATGAAAACGTCTTCCAATCGTTCGGTTGCCTGAGTCACGATGTGCGTAGTTCCCCTACGTTTCACCGTGAGAAACTCGGACAAATCCATGCGCTCGGATGACACTTGGGCAGATCGTTCAGCAGACAAAAGTGACTGCATTCGATCGCCAATCGCAGCCTCAATCAATTCGACGCAACCATTGATGAATTGCCCAGCAGATTTACGCTCTTCTGGATCGGCGATCTTCCCTAATTGGGCCCTCAATGAGGCAATTTCCGACTTTTTCCCGAAAATTTCAGTTTGCAGAACCTTGAGCGACGACGCGTCAACGGATTTTGCAATCGCCGCAAGTGCAGACTCTTGCACTTCAGTAATCTTTGTAGACAACGGAGAGGCAGACATTTCAGTTATTTACGCTAGTCGCTCGACCTATAAAAACTGGGTTAAATAACACCTTCACGCTGCCGTGCCGCCTCGAAACAAACGAGAGTGCATGCCATTGCAACATTGAGGCTCTCGCTCCTACCCCGATGCGGAATTGTGAGCCAGGCATCTACCGAGGCGTTGTCGTCCAAGCCATGAGCCTCGTTACCGACTAGCAGAGCAATCTTTCCTGTCAGATCTGCAGTAGTGAAATCGATACTTCCCTGCTGATCATGGGACGAGGTTCCAAAGACCTTAAATCCGTTATCTCTGATCTCTTCAACTGAGACATCCTCGATAATCGGAACGTGGAACATCGCACCTGCCGAGGCACGAACCACCTTTGGATTAAATGCCTCAACCGTTCCAGGGGTAAGCACCACAGCTGAAACGCCAGCTGCTTCTGCAGAACGAAGAATGGTGCCCAGATTGCCTGGATCACTGATTCGATCGGCGATGACTACCCAATTGGCGCCCTTCACGGCAGCAAGACCGCTACTACGACGCTCCGCGATTGCAATAACCGGCTGAGGCGTAGTCGTGCTCGCGACCCTCTCCATCACACCGTTCTCCAGATCAAACGTTCGAGCATCCGTACCAAGTACAGCCAGGCCACCCGGGGCAATGAACTGCTCCTCTATCTTCCATCCGGCGCTGATGGCTTCGGCAATGAGGACGTGACCTTCAATTACGAAACACTCTTCCTCAATACGAGCACTGCGGCGCCCTAACAGGCGCCGCAGTCGTTGTACTCGTGGATGTGTGAAACCGAGTCGAGCGTCGCTCAGACGAGTGCTCCCTTTGCGGTTTCTACGATCTTCGCGAAAGCAGCTGCATCATGCACAGCGAGGTCGGCCAAAATCTTGCGATCGACCGTGACCCCTGCCTTCGTCAAACCTGCGATAAGCCGACTGTACGAAAAGTCATTCTGACGACATCCAGCATTGATGCGCTGGATCCACAGGCTGCGGAATTCGCCCTTCTTCGCGCGACGGTCACGGAAAGCGTATTGACCCGAGTGCAATACCTGTTCGTTTGCGGAGCGGAAGGTACGGCTACGGTCTCCGTAGTATCCCTTCGCCTTTTCGAGAATCGCTTTGTGCTTTTTTCTTGCATGTACTGCGCGTTTTACACGTGCCATGTCAACATCCTTTCAAATAGTTTTTTGTCGTAGTCAGAGTGATTTGGTGATTTAACGGAGGCCTAGGCAGCGCTTGATGCGCTTTACGTCGCCCGAGTGAACATCAACGTTTCCGTCGAGACGACGGGTACGTGTTGATGCTTTGTGCTCGAACAAGTGCTGGCGCATTGACTGCTGGCGACGCAGCTTTCCCGTTCCTGTGAACTTAAAGCGCTTCGCAGCGGTCTTTGAGGTCTTCATCTTTGGCATTGTTTGCTCCTCTTATCTAGTTGAGTTATTCGGCCACTGGAGCTTCAGACACTGTTGCCACCGGTGAGGTGACGACCGCAGGAGCCGGTTCAGGGGCTGCCTTCTGTGTCGGTTGCTGTGTGGTCGGTTTCTTGGTTGTTTTTTTCTCTGGTGAAAGCACCATCGTCATGTTTCGACCTTCAAGACGCGCCATGGTGTCGACGCGGGCAATTGGTCCAAGCTGTTCGATAACTGCATCCAAAATCTTTCGGCCAAGCTCGGGGTGAGCAACTTCACGACCACGGAACTGCAACGTCACCTTCACTTTGTGCCCCTCTCCGAGGAACTCGTGCATGTGACGCACCTTGGTATCGAAATCGCCTTTGCCAATCTTTGGACGGAATTTGACTTCCTTCATCGTGATCTGCACAGTTTTCTTGCGCGATTCTTTTAGACGTTGCGATTCTTCGTAGCGGAACTTTCCGTAATCCATAATTCGACATACGGGCGGATCTGCTTGTGCTGCAACTTCTACTAAATCAAGCTCTGCTACTCGCGCTCTTTCGAGTGCGTCGGCAATGCTCACGACTCCAACTTGTGAACCATCGGCGTCTACGAGACGAACTTCGCGTGCGCGAATTCGCTCGTTGTAACGAGGCTCGTTGATTGGCGGTGCTATGGCTTTACTTTCTTGTGCAAGTGGCGTGGCCTCCTGTGTGTGGAGCCGTACCCGAAAGAGGGTTTCGCAGGCGCGCGGACGGGCCAATACGCGCAAAAGCGCATACGAGACCCAAACGCACTAGCCAGCCAAACCGCTCCTAAAGGAACGACGATGTGCTGAGAATTTGTGGTTAGGTGGGGGAAACGAGTTCCCCACTTGGGCTATTAGCGTAGCGCAGGTGAATCAGGATCCAACACCACACGAAATTGACCCAGAATCCGAAGAGGCGCTTGCGGCTCTCGCCGAAACCAGACAGCGTATTGCAGAGGCTCCAGCGAACATAGTTGTTGTCAATCATGTAATGGGACTGTACGAATTGGCCGCGATTCATCTTTCGGCCGAGCCTCCAAGGCTTGAAGAGGCGGCATTGGCAATCGACGCAGTCGCCTGCATCGTTGAGGGGCTTGGTGCCCGTTTGGGCGATGAGTACAAAACATTGCAAGATGCACTTGGAAACATCCGACTTGCCTTTGTGCAAATCAAGGGCGTCATAGACAACGCCGTGCCACTGATCAACTAGAGCTTGACGATTTGGCTCGCCTCGAGCAGACCGAAACGCTCGACTGGCACAAATGAAATGGGAGCTCCGATTGCAATATCTCGGGTTTCATCAGTGATCTCTGCGCAGTGAAATACATAACGAATGTCCTCTGACTCGACCGCCCCCAAACCTCGGTGGTGATCAAACTCGACGACATTGCCAATTAGGTGATTACTGCTGTTGCTCATCAAATCGCTCCCCCACGTTTATCCGCGCACCGTTGAACCAACTCGAAGCATCCGAACTGGGCTTGCCTTCAACTTGAATAGTCTGCAAATGAACTGCACCTTCGCCACAGCCAACCATCACTTCGCCGTTGACGAGATGAATTTCCCCAGCGCCAAGCGTTACGCCCGACGCAAGCTCTGCAGCCAGCACTTTTATTCGCTTGCCTTTGATATGCGAAAAGGCACCGCCAACGCGGACTTGTCTACATACATGCTCCGCCGAGCCCGAGAAAACCAAACGAACATCGGATGATGAAATCTTCCTTGCCATAACGGGTTCACCCTCTTGTGGGTGAACGTTGCCAACACCGTTCAAACAAACTTCCAGTAGTAGAGGCTCCGCCAAAATTTCAAGCCTTGACCGAAGCTCCGCAAGTGATTCGGTTTGCGAAATATTTGTGGCGGCCTGGACAATGATGTTGCCTGCATCCAACTGTTGGGCAACTTGGATTATAGAAACGCCCGTTTCACGATCGCCCTCCAAAATGGCTCGCTCGACGGGCGCTGCTCCGCGCCACCTGGGCAACAGGGAGTAATGAATGTTGATCATTGGCAATACGGCCAAGGCCTCATCATTGAAAATATGGCCAAACGCAACGACAACTCCGAGAGTCTCGGGTTGATTCTTGGCAAATTCGATCGCATCGGAAACCTGATGCGAGACTGGTATTCCCAACTCGTTCGCAGCAGCTTTGACGGGATTCGGCGAGACGTCACTACCCCGGCCGCGGCGCTTGTCCTCACCCGTGACAACCAAAGCGACAGGGAGACCTGCAGCAACCAACGAGCGCAATGGACCGACAGCGACATCGGGAGTTCCAAAGAAAATTATTTGCCTAGGGCGCGTGATCGGTAAAGACGCGAGCATTGCTACGTTAAGCGAACGTGTACGGGCTCACTACTTTTGGCGCTCTTCTCGTGTTTTTGGTATTCATTCAGCGCAATCTTGCGCTGATCAGGCAACATCCTGTCGAACATCAACACACCCTGAAGGTGATCTATCTCGTGCTGGAAAAGTCGAGCAAGAAGTTCATCTGCTTCAACTTCAATTTCATCACCCTCCAGAGTAAGCCCGCGAACAAGCACTTCTTTGGGGCGCAGCATTTCAACAAAAAGTCCAGGGATTGACAGGCAGCCTTCGTCGTACACCCATTCACCGGAAGACTCAACGATGGTGGGATTCAAAATCACTTGCGGGTCGTCATCAACGTCGTAAACAAAAATCTGTTTCTGGACTCCGATTTGTGGGCCAGCAAGTCCAAGTCCGGGCGCCTCGTACATGATGTGCAGCATGTTTTCAGCCAACGACACCAGCTTCCCATCGATGTTGGTAATGGAGGCAGCCAAAGTCTTCAAGACAGGATCGCCGTAAACACGGATCGTGGAAGCATCTGGCACGCCTACGCCTAAACCAGAATCTGGAGGGGTCGTTCCTTTGTTGCTCATTGCGTGTAAGGCTAGCGAGGCTATGAGTGACGAGCAGTACTTTACGACGAACCCAAACTCCGCCTCAGACGAGCGCTTCACAAGTTTCGTAGTTGGTGGTCACAACCTACAGCTAGCGACCGATCGCGGAGTATTCGCAAAAAAGGGTGTTGATCAAGGTACGCAAATTTTGCTGGATGCAGCTCCTCGACCTTCTACAACCGGCAATTTCCTGGATCTAGGTTGCGGATCGGGAGCCATTGCTCTGGCACTAGCTTCGTATTCGCCGGAGGCAAAAGTCTGGGCAATCGACGTCAATGCTCGAGCATTACAACTTGTTGGGGAGAATGCACGTCGCAATAGACTGACGAACATCACCGCGTTATTTCCGCAATCGGTTTCGCCGGAACTGCAATTTGATTTGATTTGGTCAAATCCACCAATTCGAATCGGTAAACAAGCGCTTCATGATCTTCTAGATACCTGGCTGAACAGACTTAGCCAAAGTGGTCAAGCTTGGCTCGTAGTCAACCGCAACCTGGGATCGGATTCTCTTGCGGTGTGGATGATGGGCAAAGGTTTTGAAGTAGCCAGACTTACAAGTAAGCGTGGATTCAGAGTTTTGAAGGTAACGAGGAAACCCGACTAGACGCGCGGCGGATCAACCACCAACTTGTAGCGCGCGCTCTTGGAAAGCCCCGTTCCATCTAACGCACTAGAAAGATGCTGCCAGGTGTCCGATCGGATGAGGTACGAACCGTGATCGTCGGCGCTTACGGTAATGCCCATTTGATTCTGGATCGAGGCAACAACTTCTGGTGCCGCAACACCCGAGACTTGCGCGAGGCTACTGAATGGAGGCATGTGCATAGCTCGGCGAGACGCAGTCTCGGACGCGATGTACGAATCAATCTTTTTGTCGGATACTGCTTTCAGCAAGGGGTGTTGGGCATTAAACGTTTGCACCAATACTCTGCCCTCGCTGCTGCTGCGCGAAACCAGACGGGCAGCACCGATAAGCAATGTGGACGCAATTTCGGAAGCCCTGTAACGAGGAGCCGAAAGTTCCTGATCGATATCGAGGAAGACGACCGTATCCACGTCTTTTAGTCGATGGATAAGAGACTCGGTGCCGATGAATAACATTTTTGATGTATCGACGGCATCCTTTGACTGACTCGAGATCTCGACGACGTCATCAATCTTTCGGCCTGCAGCGAGCGCAATTTCCTCGCGTAAACGTGAAATCCCCGGCTTCAGCACCGCGAACTTGCCCGACCCACAAGAAAGACATACTTGTGGTCGAGATTCTTTGCATCGTCCACACTCGAACAGCGAGTCCGAAGTGATGTTCATCGCACCGTTACACGTTGAGCAACGAGCAAGGCTCTTACAAGCTGCACAAGCAACAAGTTTTGCTCGTCCTTTCGTGTTGTAGATGAGGGCGACTCTCCGTGAATGATCTCTTATTTCAGCCACAAGGGCACTCGATACGAGCGAGTTTGGCCAGTCATCGTCCACTGAACGGTCGACGATTTGCATTGTTGGCCATTCGGTTACCGCGCGTTGCTCATCTGAAATTACCTGTTGACCAATAGCCCATTGGGCGGCCGTCACGCTTGGAATGGGAGAACACAACACACATGAAATCTGTTGTTGTTTCGCACGCATTATCGCCACATCTCGAGCGTGCCACGTTGGTGTGCGCTCCTCCTGAAGCGAATCGTCATGTTCGTCGATGACAACAATCGCGCACAGGTTGGGCACCCTTGCAAAGACGGCGCTCCTTGCTCCGATGACTACGTCGACACCACCTGCAGCATTTGCCCACTCATCGGGAAGGAGGGCGACGGATAGGCCTTGCCGCTTGAGTGCGGCCGCCAACAACCTTGCACGGGAAACCGTCGGTATGACGACGAGCGTTGGGCCGTTTACTGCTGCGCCAAGAACCGAGGCGAGTGGAGAGACTGTGGGTCCACGTCGTACTAGTGCGTTAAGACCGGATTTGACGCAATCGGCGACCGAGACATCCGCACCAGCTGCAAAGATCGTTCGGTCTTTTGCATTTCGGCTGGAGGGAAATGTCTCAACCAGATTTGTTGGAGTAGCACTCACATAAAGCGAACGAAGACGACCTTGCCAGCGCGATCGAACATCCGCAATTAGTTGAATGAGATCCGCATCAGGACCCCGACCTTGAATTTTTACAATCGACAACAAACGAGTCACATCGAGGTCGGAGAATCCATCTTCCGATCGGCCTACGGAAACGACCCAACCAGATACTGACCGACCGTGAAGAACTATGCGGACGCGATCGCCGACCGCCAACTTGGCAACCATGTCCTCGGGTACGACATAGTCGAACACTTTGTCGATGCCAGTGACATCGGGAACAATACGTGCAATAGTTGTCAGAGTTTGACTGCGGCCTTAAATTCCTTGAGGCGAGACAACGTCTCCCATGTGAAATCTGCATGCTCGCGACCGAAGTGGCCGTATGCCGCCGTTTTGCGATAAATCGGGCGCTTCAAGTCGAGGTCGCGCACGATCGCAGCTGGACGCAAGTCGAATACCGTTCGAACTGCTTGCTCGATTTCGATTTCGTCAACTGTGTTTGTTCCGAATGTTTCGACCAAAATGCTGATGGGCTGAGCCATACCAATTGCGTACGCAACTTGAACCTCGCATCGTGATGCGGCACCTGATGCAACCACATGTTTAGCAACCCATCTGGCCGCATAAGCGGCGGAACGATCTACCTTGGATGGGTCTTTGCCGCTGAATGCGCCACCGCCGTGTCGGCCCATGCCACCGTATGTATCAACAATGATCTTGCGACCGGTTAGGCCGGTATCGGCGTGCGGTCCGCCCTTTACGAAATCACCCGTCGGGTTGACGTGAACTGCGTAATTGTCATTTGCAAACTGGGCGGGAATAACGGGACGAATCACTTGCTCGATCAAATCCGGGCGAATCACTGTGTCGCGAGGTTGTCCATCGGCGTGTTGCGTGGAGATAAGCACAGTGGAAAGCCGAACCGGTTTCCCATTTTCGTACTCAAACGTAACCTGAGTTTTACCGTCAGGACGCAAGTAAGGAACTGCACCCGACTTACGAACTTCTGCGAGCTTTTCGGCCATGCGGTGAGCAAGCCAAATCGGCAATGGCATCAACTCTGCCGTCTCGTCACACGCGTAACCAAACATCATTCCTTGGTCGCCAGCGCCTTGGCTGTTGAGCTTGTCCTCGCCACTCTTACCTGCGCGGACTTCCTCGCTCTTGTCGACACCTTGCGCAATGTGTGAACTCTGTTCGTCGATAGAGACGATGACGCCACAGGTATTACCGTCAAAGCCGTACAGGGCGTTGTCGTAACCAATGTCTTTGATTACCTCACGAGCCAGCTTTGGAATATCGACATAAGCGGATGTAGTGATCTCACCGGCAACAACACACAAACCAGTGGTGAGAAGTGTTTCGCATGCGACACGACCTTGTGGGTCTTCTGCCAAGATTGCGTCCAGGACGGCATCCGAAACCTGATCGGCCATCTTGTCTGGGTGCCCTTCGGTAACGCTCTCCGAAGTGAAGGTAAAGTTTCTCACGAGTACTCCTCTAGTGCTGATACGACGATCAGACACTAGTAGAAAGTGTTACTCGGCGTCGGCAACAACCTCGCCCGTTGGCAAATCGGCGGCCTCAAATGACTCCACCACTGCATCGGCAGCGACCTCAAGGAGGGCGGCGTCTGCATCAGCCTCTGGCTCCTCGTATTCCCTCATCGGAACGCTGAGGATTTTGTCGGCAGCAATTTCTTCGAAACTGATTGAAAGCGGCTTGCGCGAGGTGGAACTGACCTGCGGCGGGACCATTGTTCCGAGGCCTTCACCCAACTGGTTGAAATACGAGTTGATCTCACGAGCACGGCGAGCGGACAGGGTAACGAGACTGAACTTTGACAAGGTGCGCTTCATCAGGCTCTCGAGCGGTGGGTTCATCATGGTGTCTTCAGTGGCCACGTTGGGTTCCTTTCACTACGTAAAATTTGGCGGAGGCAAACTCCAAGGCAGACCACTCTAGCGCGAGATTCGGGTGCAAAAACGAGAGATTTAGGCGCGTTGGGCTCGCGCAGCATTGATGAGTTCGAGCATCTCGTCGATAGTCGCGTTCAAGTCGTCATTGATAAGAACGAAGTCCGCTAGGGCCTTGCCAATGGGTTCCTCGTCTTCGGCCTTTCGCAACCGTTGCTCCACTTTTTGCTCAACATCTCCCCTGCCCTGCAAACGTGCACGTTGCTCTTCTCGCGTTGGGGGAAGAACGAATAACAGCATTGCATCAGGATGCATTTTCTTTACTTGACTAGCTCCATCAACTTCAATTTCAAGAACGATGTCTCGACCCGATGGGGCTTCGGGGTTTGGGGTTCCATACATATTGCCTATGAACTCTGTCCATTCGAGAAAACCGTTGTCTTCTATCCGTTTCTGAAATTGATCACGGGTCACAAACACGTAAGCATCTTCAGCCTCTCCGGGCCTTCGTTCACGAGTGGTCCAGGATCGACTGAGCCACAAACGTTCGTCGCGCTGAACAAGAGCTTCGACAATGGTGCTCTTACCAACGCCACCCGGACCCGAAACAACGATGATCAAAGAACTCATGATCGAGCAACTTGATCGACAATGGTGGAACGCTGCACTGGGGTGAGATCTCCAACGTGACAGCGCTCGGAAATGTCTAGTTCGGAAAGAATTCTGCGGGCCTTGACTTTTCCAACGTTGGGAATTCGTTCTATGAGCTTCACCACGTACACGTAGTTATTAGCCAACGGAGCATCATCGTCTTCGGCTTCAGTGAAAACTGTTTGCAGTGTCAGCCGACCGACAGCAACATCGTCACACAACCTCGCTATTTCATCTCGCAATTCGGTGAGTGAAGGCGTCGACATTGCCTAAGTTTATCGTTGTTTCGTTGCCAGTCCGCCTTTGTGGGCGGCGTTGACAACTTCGGACCAATTACTGACGCCATTTTTTCGCGCCCATAGACGCATTTCACGATCGATCCGCATCGCAGCACGCGGATCTGCAAACGTGGCAGTGCCCACTTGGATGCATGATGCCCCAGCCATCAACATTTCGATTGCATCCTTGCCATTAGAAATTCCTCCCACTCCGATGATCGGCAGTCGAGGCAATCGAGAGCGGACATCGAAAATCGTCCGAACCGCTATTGGATGTATGCCACTTCCGGAAAGCCCCCCGCCTCCGTTGCCAAGAGCAGGCAATCCTGTTTCCACATCAATAGCTAGGCCCAAAGCAGTATTGATCAACGTCACCGCTTGGCAACCCGCATCCGAGACTGCCGCAGCGACATCGACAACACGATCGGTATTGGGGCTGAGCTTCGCCCACAGGGGCACTTTGGCATCTGCACACACTTTGACAATCTCGGCAGAAAGGTTTTCATCGTGCGCGAAGATGCCGTGACGGGTATTTTCAGCCTTGCTGCTTGAACCAATGTTCGGGCATGAAAGATTGATTTCTATTGCAGCAAGATCTGTTGATACCTCCGACAACAACGAGGCCGCAGAGCGGTAGTCGTCGATACTGAATCCCCAAATACTTGCAACAATCGTTGCATTCACTTTTTTTAAGCGAGGCAAATCATGCTCGATCCAATGGGCGACCCCCCTCCCCTGCAGACCAACCGCATTAAGCATGCCAGCGTTGGTTGGACGCAGTCGGGGCGCCTTGTTGCCGGCCCACTCGAAGGAGGACATCGATTTGACGACGATTGCCCCGATGTTGCTCAGAGGAAAATATGGTTCAAGTTCGTCGGCATGTCCAGCCGTTCCTGATGCCAACAACACCGGTGACTTGAATACCACATCGTCTACTCGCACCGAGTGATCGAAGTGATTTTGCTTTCTCACCGTTGGTGGTACTCCTGAAGCGATCGAACTTCTAATGGATGCTCCTGTTGTTCGGCCAAACCTTGAACCGCAGCCAACGCAGCATTAATTGTTGTGACCGATGAAACATGCCAAATGTTGGCTGCTTTTCGAATTGCTTCACCATCAGAGTGCGCACCGCGACCCCTAGGCGTATTTATCACGAATGCAATCTCGCCACGCGAAATGAGATCGACTGCATCATCACCCAACGCAGACGAATCGCTCTGTTCCGAAACCTTTCCGACGACGCGGTCTACTGGGTATCCGAAACGCTCTAGATACTGCGCTGTTCCCGATGTAGCAACAATGCCGAGATTCAATTGACGTAGGCGTTTGGCCACGACCAAACCACTTGGCTTGTCCTTGTCGTTCAGCGAGAGAAAAACCATTCCGGTTAGAGGTAACCGTGTACCCGCCGCAGTTTCAGCCTTGATGAAGGCCCGACCGAATGTTGAATCGATACCCATAACTTCGCCAGTGCTTCGCATCTCGGGCCCGAGGGCCGTGTCGACTTCCGGAAAGCGGTTAAATGGCAGAACTGCTTCCTTCACCGAAACGTGACCGTTGTTCACCGGCGCGCGCAATACACCTTCTTCGCGAAGTTGGCTCAAGCTTGCGCCGAGCATCACACGACTCGCGACCTTTGCCAACGAGACACCAGTTGCCTTCGCGACAAACGGGACTGTACGACTTGCGCGAGGATTGGCTTCAATCACGTACACCGAATTGCCTGCAACGGCAAACTGCACGTTGATGAGGCCAATAACCCCGAGAGCCTGAGCGATTACACGCGTGTACGACTCGACGGCCTCGATCACCCATGGTTCGAGTGTTGGAGGCGGAATCGCACAGGCCGAATCGCCGGAGTGAACGCCAGCTTCTTCAACGTGCTCCATCACTCCTCCAATGAGCACCTCCCCAACCGAATCTCGTATCGCATCAACGTCTATCTCGGTCGCGTCATCAAGAAATCTGTCAATCAATACAGGACGCTCGAATGACAAGCCGCCTTCTTTCCCGAGACTTCCGGCAGCGGCAATCTCTTGCATTGCCCGTCGCAAATGATCGTCATCATGCACGATCTGCATTGCACGGCCACCGAGTACATAACTTGGGCGAACCAATACTGGGTAACCCACTTGCTTGGCCACAACAAGCGCCTCTTCATAAGTCAAAGCGGTTCCACCTGGAGGCTGAGCAATGCCTAACGAGTTACACAATGCGCTCCATTTTTCACGGTCTTCGGCTAAATCAATTGATGATGGATGAGTTCCTGCAATCAACTCTGAAGGAATCAGATTGGCAAGCTTCAATGGTGTTTGTCCGCCAAGGCTGACGATAACGCGTGGGGGAATTTTGGACGCGCGACTTTCAGCCTCGATTACATTCATCACATCTTCTCGGGTGAGGGGCTCAAAGTACAGGCGATCAGACGTGTCGTAATCGGTCGATACTGTCTCTGGATTGCAATTGACCATGACTGTTTCATATCCGGCCTCGCGAAGCGCAAAACTCGCATGCACGCAGCAATAGTCAAACTCGATTCCCTGACCAATACGGTTTGGCCCGCTACCCAAGATGATGACACGAGGCCTGCTTGAAGCACGGACCTCGTTTTCATCTTCGTATGTCGAGTAGTGGTAGGGAGTCTCGGCGGCAAACTCCGCGCTGCAAGTATCCACTGCCTTATAGGTAGGTATAACTCCAGCCTTGATACGGGCTGCCCTTACTTCGTCCTCTGTTGTAGACCATAGGTACGCCAATTGGGCGTCGGCAAAACCAAGACGCTTCGCACGCCTCCAGTCGCGAACCGTCATTGTTGCTGTTGTCAATGCAGACAGATGGGACCGCTCTTCAATGATGCTCATCATCTGATCGAGGAACCAATGATCGATCTTGCACGACTCATAAACAAGATCCAAAGAAATTCCACGGTGGAGACACTCGCCCACTTGGAACAACCTCTCCGGCGTAGGAATCGCAATCATCTTCAACATCGCGTCGTCAGTCATTCCGTCATAAGCAGTCTCTGACGGATCGCAGTTGAGCCCCATGTGGCCATTCTCGAGCGATCGAAGTGCCTTCTGAAGGCTTTCGGGAAATGTGCGACCAATCGACATGGCTTCGCCAACACTCTGCATCTGCGTACCCAACACACCAGAAGTTCCGGGAAACTTCTCGAATGCCCAACGGGGAACCTTGGTCACGACATAGTCGATCGTTGGTTCGAAACTTGCGGGAGTCATCTTGGTGATGTCGTTAGAGATTTCGTCCAGCGTGTACCCGACGGCGAGTTTTGCGGCAATCTTGGCAATTGGAAAGCCGGTTGCTTTCGACGCCAATGCTGACGACCGAGAAACTCTCGGGTTCATCTCGATCACAACTTGATCACCGTTCTTGGGGTTGACCGCAAACTGGACATTGGATCCGCCAGTTTCAACACCCACCCTTCGAATGCACGCGAAGGCAGCGTCACGCATCAATTGATACTCAACATCCGAAAGCGTCATCGCAGGGGCAACGGTGATTGAATCGCCGGTGTGGACGCCCATAGGATCCACGTTCTCAATCGAGCAGATGATGACGCAGTTGTCGGCCTTATCGCGCATTACTTCCAACTCGTATTCTTTCCAGCCCGCAATTGATTCTTCGATGAGAATTTCTCCGATGGGACTGGCGGCAATGCCATTAGCTGCAAGTCGCGTGAACTCTTCTGGAGTGTGGGCAATTCCGGTGCCACGACCACCCAAAATATAGGCGGGTCGAATGATGATCGGTAGGCCAATCTCGAGACAAACCTTCTCTGCTTCTTGCATGTTATGTGCAACGCCGCTGCGAGGAACCTTGAGACCAATCTCAATCATTGCTAGCTTAAATTTTTCACGATCCTCGGCCGTTGCGATTGCCTCGGCATTCGCGCCGATCAATTCTGGTGTTCCAGGCACGCCAACTTTTCCAATCGCGAATAACTCCATCGCGAGATTGAGCGCAGTTTGCCCTCCAAGCGTTGGCAGAACAGCGTCAGGTTTTTCGCGATCGATGATCGCGTTCAGGACTTCAACGGTGAGTGGCTCGATATATGTTCTGTCGGCAAAGTCCGGGTCAGTCATGATGGTGGCAGGGTTCGAGTTGGCCAAGATGACTCGGTAACCCTCCTCGCGCAAAACTCGACACGCTTGAGTTCCGGAATAATCGAATTCGCATGCTTGACCAATGACGATCGGTCCGGAGCCGATAATCAGAATCGTTTTTAGATCACTACGACGAGGCATTACTTCTGCTCCATCATTGTTTTGAATTCGGCGAAAAGGTATCTGCTGTCGTGCGGCCCCGGCCCGGCCTCTGGGTGATATTGCACGCTGAAAGCTTTGGCTCCGATCACTCGCATGCCTTCGTTTGTGTTGTCGTTCAGATTGGTGTGCGTTACTTGTGCAATACCTGAAAGAGAAAGCGGGTCGACACAGAAGTTGTGATTTTGACTAGTGATCTCGACGGCGCCAGTAGAGAGATTACGAACCGGATGATTTGCGCCATGATGGCCGAAAGGAAGTTTGAAGGTCTTACCCCCCAGAGCAAGTGTCAGCAATTGGTGACCCAAACAGATACCGAATACGGGTGTTCCGTTGTTAACAAGCGCAGAGATCACTTGTGGTGCGCCAGTTACGGCCTCTGGATCGCCAGGGCCATTAGAAAGAAACACCCCGTCCGGCGCCAGGGAGACAATCTCATCAAACGAGGTTGACGCCGGAACAACTGTCACTGTTGCAATTTCACTGAGGCAACGAAGAATTGTCGCTTTAATTCCAAAATCAAAGGCAACAACTTTGTGGTGGCCACTGCCAACAACATACGGCCGAGCAGTCGTCACTTGAGACACCAAATCAACACCACTCGTACCGGGCTCGGCTCGGGCCGCATCGAGCAAAACTTCTGCGCTCGAACTACCGAATGCACCGCTCATTGCACCCGCATCACGAAGGATTCGTGTGAGCCGACGTGTATCGACACCAGAAATACCGCTTACATTCAAACGCTTCAAGTACGCATCCAAGTCTTCGGTGCTTCGCCAATTACTTCTGCGTCGCGCCATTTCACGGACGATAACTCCACGAGCAAACACTGCACGGCTTTCATCATCCGCGGCAACGGTTCCGTAGTTGCCAATGTGAGGCGTAGTGAATGTGACGATTTGCCCTGCGTACGAGGGATCGGAAATGACTTCTTGATATCCAGTCAGAGCAGTATGAAAGACCACTTCGCCGCTGGAGACCGTTGCACTCTCGGCGCCAATCAATTCGCCTTCGAAGATTGATCCGTCCGACAGCACAAGAGCGCCTTCTCGAACTTTCATTTCAACGCCTTGCCATTACGCACGACCAAATTTCCTTTGAACATTGTGTGTACCACTTTGCCACGCAACTGCATTCCCACAAAGGGGGTATTGGTACTCTTGCTCGCCATGGCTTCCGGGTTGATCGTCCATGTTGCATTGAGATCTACCACGCACAGGTTCGCAGCAACTCCCACCCGCGGCAAGTTACCTTGCCTGTCCGCAATTCCAGCAATCCTCGCGGGGGCGACCGACATCACTTGTGCGATTGCTAAAGGATCGAGGTCAAGCGCGGCGCACGTCACGCCCAAGGCAGTCTCCAAACCGAGCATTCCCGGAGGGGCCTGGTCGAGAGGCAATTCCTTATCGCGACGAGCGTGCGGCGCATGGTCTGTGGCGATTGCATCAATGGTCCCATCTAACAATCCCGCTTTAAGCGCTTCGATGTCGGACATTGAGCGCAAGGGAGGATTGACCTTGAACGTTGCATCAAAACCCCTGAGTAGCTCAGCGGTCAACGATAAGTGGTGCGGCGTTACTTCCGCCGTTACGGGAAGACCGTCGAGTTTCGCCTGGCGCACCAATTGAACACTGCCCGCCGTAGACAGATGGAGGAAGTGAACCCTTGCACCCGTGAGACGCGCTAATTCGATGTCCCTGTGAACCATGAGTTCCTCGGCAATCGACGGCCAGCCTGGAACACCAAGATCGGACGAACAACCGCATTCGTGCATCACTGCACCCTGTGTTAGTGCCGAGACTTCGCAGTGCTGGCCTAACACCACGTTCAACTCTTTGGAATACTCCATTGCTCGTCGCATCAACAGGGGGTCTTGAACACCAGACCCATCGTCGGTAAACAATCTGACGCCTGCTTTCGCGAGTTCTGCCATCGGCGCGAGAGCCTTACCCTCTCTTCCAACGGTGATGCATCCGCTAGGAATCACCTCAAGCAAACCGGCTCGCTGGCCTTGCAAACGGACAAACTCGATTGTTGGCACGTTGTCCTGTGCCGGGTTGGTATTAGGCATTGCAACAACTGCGGTGTAGCCACCCAATGCTCCGGCACGACTGCCCGTTTCTATCGTCTCGGCATCTTCCCTGCCTGGCTCCCGCAGGTGTGCATGCAGATCAACAAAACCAGGAAAAATTGTGAGACCAGAAATATCAACAACTTCGTCGGCCGAGAGACCGGAGCCAATTTCGGAAATTTCACCATGCTGCACCATCAGATCAGCAACCACGACTCCGTCCTTGGTCACAACGCTTCCACCACGAAACACAACGCTCACTGTGTTGCCTCCTTCGTAAGACCTTGTATTGCACGATCCCGATCATCGCTCACGGTGAGTGCAGTGAATAAAACTGCCATACGTACCGACACCCCATTTGCTACTTGCCGATGAATCAATGATTGCGAGAGATTCGATGGGTCTACTTGCATCTCAACTCCGCGGTTCATAGGGCCAGGATGCATGATTCGAGATTTACTTGGCAATTGACTTACTCGCTTCTCGGTGAGGCCAAACCGATCTCCGTACTCCGAAAGATTTGGGATCAGACCTTGATCCATTCGCTCGCTCTGCAATCGAAGCATGTACAAAATGTCCGTCGTTCCGATTACATCATCGATATCGCTTGAGATAGTGACCGGCCAATGCCCAACATCAGGTGGAAGAAGTGTGCTCGGCGCAACAATGATTACATTGGCGCCAAGCATCGCAAAGGCTTCTACATTGCTGCGAGCAACCCGACTATGTCGAATATCTCCAACAATCGAGATGGTTAGTCCTTCAAACGATTCAACACCGAATGCTTCCGAAACCGTAAAACAATCGACCAGGGCTTGAGTCGGATGCTGGTGAGCCCCATCCCCCGCATTGATTATTGATGCATCTGTCCACTGCTCGATCTGCCAGGGAACACCAGACGATTTGTGACGGACCACAAACGCATCAACACCCATGTCTGAAATAGTTTCGATCGTGTCACGCAGGCTTTCTCCCTTGTTAACACTTGATGTGGACACACTGAAGTTCATCGTTTCCGCAGAAAGCCTTTTTGCAGCGGTTTCGAAGCTTAATCGAGTGCGCGTTGAATCTTCCAGGAACAAACTCACCACAGTTTTACCGCGCAAAGCAGGAACTTTGGGAATAGGGCGCGAGTTAATTTCAGCCATTTGTTTTGCGCGTTCGACAATTGCCAACACCCCAGCCTTGCCAATCTCGCTGATGCTACGAACGTGCTTCATCGGTTTGCACCCGCATTGACGACGACCCCATCAGCCGAAACAATTACTTCATCAGAATTCTTGGTTGGAAGATTCTTGCCAACGAAATCTGGCCTTATCGGCAATTCTCTGTGACCACGGTCTACCAACACGGCCAACTGCACGCATTTCGGTCGACCAAAACTATTCAAACCCTCCAAAGCCGCCCGCACCGTCCTCCCCGTGAACAGCACATCATCGACGAGAACAACCGTTGTATCCGTGATGTCGCAAGGTATATCACTGACTGCAACCTGGCTTGCTGGACGAAGATCAATATCGTCACGATGCATCGAAACATCAATGACACCGAGCGGAACTACAAGTTCGGGTTCAATCTGGGAAATCTTCGTCGCGAGCGCCTCAGCAATCCATACGCCCCCACGCTGTAGCCCAACAATGACAAGGTTGTCAGACCCATGGTTTTTTTCGACAATCTCGTGGGCTATTCGGCTTAACGCACGATGCACATCGGGGCCAGTCATGACGGCAACACTCGATGTTGAAAAAGAACTCACTGTTATCCCTTCGTTTGAACCTCACGGGGCTCAATTAACGACCTGCGAAAATATAGCAGGACTACAGACGTTTGTAGACAATCCACCAAGCGTTGGACCCAACTATACGGAACCTCCCTGATTCCTGAGACCACACCTCACTTGCGGCTTCATCGAGCACAGCAGGAAGCATGACATATTCAATCTCTTCAGCAAATGGCAATCGGTCCCCCCTTGCGAAAACATCCACACCGTAGAGCGACCTCTGAAATGGGTTGGGGAACGAATAGATGCGTTCTCTACGCGCGAGCTGCGCCGTAAGCGGATGATACGCGCTCACCACTGCTTCGTTTGGAATAACTGCGAAGAGTTCCCTTGCCGCAATCACCGATGGATTGGAAGCCGACCAATCTCCGACTGTGCTGCGAGCAAATGGAAGTGGAGACAACCAATAACCGAAAGCAAGCGAACACACCGCAACAGCGCCGACAATGCGCTTGCGAAATGCACTTGGAACCCTCGCGATGCCGTAAGCGGTTCCGAACATCAAACTGGGCACAATGACCAACGAGTAGTGGTATCCAACTTGGTGCTGATACCAAAAGGTGCTGAGCAGGTTTGCTCCGATAACAACCGCGCCAGTAAGGGCAACACTCGGTGCAAAAACAAACGCCATAGCCGTTGGGGAAAGTAGGTGGAGCAAATACGTTGGGCGATCCTCGCTTGTGAAGTACTTCCACAACTCCTGAGGTTGACGGAATGCAACTTGAAATAAACCGGAAAACCCGCCGAATGGGATGCGCCACGAGTTCCGAAAAGCGACGCCCGTAAAGGAACGCATGACAACTAGAAACATCAGAGCCATTGTCGCAATAGAGAGAACCACCGTCCACAGGCCTCTGCGGACATCTCGTCTCAAAGCGACCCAGAGTCCAATAGGTATCACGATCAATGCAACATCTTCTTTTACGAGTAATGCAAGGACCACTGAGGTCCAATACCAGTTCCATTTCCTTTCCAACGCAGACCACAGAACCATCCCAATGAGCAACCCAAGAAACGAATCAGGATGGAAATTCTCGATATTGGTCAATCCGACCGCGGGGTGCGCCAAGTATGCGGCGGCCAAAACGAAACCCATAGCATCGCTGTTCAAGGCCTTCCTTGAATAGGCATACAGAGGTACAGCACCAAGACCTAGAGCTAATGACTGGATGACGAACAAGACGGATGTCGAGGATGAGATCCAATAAATCGGGACAACGAAAAGCAAAATAAAAGATGAATGGTCGCCGAAAAGATTGCGACCCATCAGCGTTACAAATGGAGAATTTCCGCGCGAAAGCAGCCAAATGCCTTGATCGTAAAGACCGAAATCATAAGCAGAGCTACCTAAACCTTGGTGAACTCCGACCGTAAGCCAAGAGAAGTAGAACGAATAACAAAGAACAAGGGCGACAACCCCGATGGACCACAAGTTTTTGGATCGCCTCACAGCGAGCACACTACTGCTGGTTCGCCCTTACATCTTTTGCGATGGCGGAAAGAACGCCGTTGATGAACCGTCCCGATTCCTCCGTGGAAAATCGCTTAGCCAATTCGACAGCTTCGTTTATGACAACCGCGCGGGGGACACTCCAACGGTGAACGAGTTCGAAAGTTGCGATGCGCAAAATAATGAGGTCGATGATTGGCATTCGAGCAAGCGTCCAACCGATGAGGTTTTGTTCTATGAAACCGTCGAGTGACAGCTGGTGCTCGTCGACACCCGCGACGATATCGACTGCCATATCATCCACTGGTAAAACTTGGGCCTCTACGACTGTATGTCCCGCACTTGTCTTCGCTTGTGCCTCGTACAGCACGTGAAGTGCGCGTTCCCGAGCCGACGATCTTGCATCAGCCGAAATCGAAAATGGTGAACGCGGCGAAGAAGACATCAAACCCGCGTGATGTAATCGCCGGTGCGGGTGTCTACCTTCACTCGATCACCAATGTTTACGAACAAAGGAACTTGAATCACTTTGCCCGTCTGCAGCGTGGCAGGCTTGCGGGCTCCCGAAACACGATCACCCTGAATGCCGGGTTCTGTTTGTGCGATTTCGAGTTCTACAGAGGGCGGAATTTCGACGCTCACGATTTCGCCATTATGCGTAGCGATGATTGCAACCGCATTTTCGATTAGGTAGTCGGCGGCTTCACCAAGAGCAACTGGCTTGACAGGAATTTGGTCAAAAGACGAAGTGTCCATGAACACGTAATCATCGCCATCCATATACAGGAATTGCATGTCATTCTTTTCCAAGATGGCCTGCTCCACACGAATGCCCGCGTTAAATGTGCGATCGAGCATGTTGCCGGTTTTAAGATTTCGCAACCGAGTGCGCACGAATGCGCCACCCTTACCGGGCTTCACGTGTTGAAATTCGACAACCGTGTACAAGGTTCCATCAAGATTCAGTGTGATGCCGTTTTTCAGGTCGTTAGTGGTGATTGCAGGCACAAATGCTCTTTCTGACTGTGGGTAAAAACGTGACAGCCTGTGGACTCAACGAGGACCAAGTCCTCAATTCGAACACCGCCGAGACCTACACGATAGAGCCCAGGCTCCACCGTTACTACTTCCCCAACCATCAACGGTTCTTGCGAGGTTCTTCGCAGCCAGGGCATTTCATGAATTTGCAAACCCACCCCGTGTCCTGTGCCATGACTGAACTCGTGTCCGAGTCCGTGCCGATCAAACACCTCACGACACACACCATCTACTTCGTTCGCTGGCACGCCCGCTCTCACAGTTTTCAACCCGCTGGATTGCGCTTCAATCACCAACTGGTGCATGCGAACAAGTTCAGGATCGCAATCCCCCAGAAGATACGTTCGGGTCATGTCTGAGTGGTAGCCATCGACCAAAGCTCCGACATCGATCACCACGCTGTGCCCTTCGCGAAGCAAGGACGTTGTAGGACGGTGATGCGGCAAAGCCGAATTTGGTCCGGAAGCGACAATGGTTTCGTAGCTTGGGCCATCGGCGCCAAAACGCCTCATCATCAACTCGAGCTCGTCGCGTATGTCTCGCTCGGAGATGTCTTGCGAAAGCGCGGAAACTAACAGCGGTTCGACGTGTGCGAGCGCGCGATCCGCAATATTGGACGCCATTGAAATACGTTGCAACTCCTCTTCGGTCTTCACTCTTCGCAACTTCTGTACAAGGCCCTCAGCGATAACCATCTCACTTGAACACGATTCTGAATACTGCTGTAGTTGTCTCACCGTTAGCTCGTTTGGGTCGTATCCGCACTTGGCAACACCCCGCAGACAGTCCGCGACAACTTCCAATAAAGCATTGGTGTCTTGAGCGAGAACTACCTCGACTTCAGCGTCAGCTCTTGAGAGTTGCTCAACAGCATGCTGTACGTACCTTCCATCTGTAACGAGAGTCGAAGATGCAGATCTGACGATAAGAACGCCAGCAGAGCCAGTGAAACCAGTCAACCAACGAATGTCAATCAGCGAAGTAATAAGAAGAGCATCGACACCGAAACCCTCTGATGCGACAGAAAATGCACGTTCGCATCGCCCTGATACTTTTATCGGCGTAAGCAAAACCGCCACCGATCTAGACGGTCAGGAAAGGTGGCTGGCAACAGCACGGATTGCCAGCGAGTATCCGTTTGCACCAAAACCAGCGATTGTGCCGATCGCAATGGGCGCTACAACACTTGTATGGCGCCAAGTCTCTCGCCGTTGCGGATTTGAGAGGTGAAGTTCGACAACTGGACCGTCGAATGCGCTTAAAGCATCATGAATACTCCATGCGTAATGTGTAAACGCACCTGGGTTGATGACGATCGCTGAGTGCACACCTCGGGCTGCATGAATTGCCTCGACTATGTCCGACGAACTGTTGGACTGCATGGCGACCAATTCGAAACCCAATTCCTTTGCGGCAGATTGCGCATTCGATACGTGCGTTGACAATGTGTCGGAACCATAGATATGCGGCTCGCGCTGACCAAGCAAATTTAGATTTGGTCCGTTGAGCAACAAAATACTTCGCGACTTAGCCATGCAACTACAGTACTTCCATTGCTTCAAGCGTTTGGTGCACAATTTGTGGCGGGATACCCGCCACAGTTTCAACCCCCTGAGGGCCGTCCAAAACAAACGTAAGACCGTCAACTGCCTTCTTATCCTTGGCCATCAATGTCATTAAACGATCGAGAGAGCAAGACTTAGGGATTGAAGTCTGCAGACCATATGTTTCGCCAACTATGTGCATGTGGTAATCAACCCGCTCCTGCGGTACGCGTCCGAGCGAGTGAGCCAACTTGGAAGCAAAAATGAGGCCAATTGCTACCGCTTCTCCATGCGCGAAAGCGAAATTGGTTTCGATTTCGATTGCGTGCCCAAGTGTGTGCCCATAGTTGAGAAGTGCGCGTAGGCCTCCCTCGCGCTCATCGGATGACACAATGTCTGCCTTGATCTGCGCGCACCGCGCAACACGATCGTCAAGTTCTAGCGACACCAAATCGTCACCCGTAAGAAAATGGTATTTAGCCATTTCACCCTGCCCACAACGAAGCTCCTTGCTTGGAAGCGTCGACAGAAAAGCTGTGTCACAGATAACTGCTTTGGGCTGCCAAAAGGCGCCGACCAGATTCTTTCCGGCTGCAAGATTGACTCCAGTTTTCCCCCCAATGGCTGCGTCCACCATTCCGACTAACGAAGTCGACACATGAATGACATCGGTGCCGCGATGCCAGGATGCGGCAGCGAAGCCTGCGACATCGGTAACCATCCCGCCACCGACCCCAATGATCAAATCATTACGCGTGATTCCCCATTGTCCAAATGATTCGCACAGTTGTTGAATGGTCTGCAAAGACTTGAACTCTTCGCCTCGACCGATGAAAGCGGTTTCGCATTGCAGCCCCGCAGCCGAGACTATTTCCGACACTTGACTCTCAATGCCGTGCTGCGTGATGATCACTGCCCGCTTAGCTTTTTTAGGCAAGTATCCAGCAAGCGAATTAATTGCGCCATTGCCAACCACCACATCGTAGGAACGATCGGCTAACTCGACTTTCACGATGTGCACACTCATGAATGGGCCTCGGCCGTGATTGCATTAGTCACTCTGAGCACAACATCGGTTAGCGATAAGTGCTGTGTTTCAATACGAATAGTCGCAACATCTTCGTACAACTCAAAACGATCCTCTGCCATCTTCGTCAGAGCTCCCCGAGCATCACCATCAAGCAACGGGCGCTTAGACGTCTTGCCAGTTCGTTGCAGTAAATCTTCGACGGGAGCATCGAGCCAAACGACACAACTTGCATGCTCCTTTATCGCCTTTCGATTGACAGGGCTGAGAACGATTCCGCCACCAGTTGAAATAACAGTGTCGCTGCCCAACATCGCATCATTTAGTGCCTCGCCGAGCGCAGATGTTTCGGCGTCTCGAAATGCCGACTCCCCGTCTTGTGCAAAAATTTCGCGGACAGATCGACCAGCATGTTGGGCAATCAGATCATCAGTGTCGATGAACTTGGCACCAATGCTTCGCGCGACCCTCGCACCAACCGAAGACTTTCCCGATCCCATCAAACCCACAAGAACTATTGTTTTTCCGACAGCCTGTTTTGCGTCTGTGTTCACTTCAGCGAAGCGGCGAACGACCGCGCGTTTCGCACGAATTCTTCTACGGAGTCGCCACCAAACTTGCGCTGTGCTTCATCCGCCAACACGAGTGCAACCATTGTCTCGGCAACTACACCCATGGCTGGAACCGCCGTAACGTCGGTTCTCTCTTTGAAACTCTTCGTCTCCTCTTTTGTAACTGTGTCAACAGTTTTTAGTGTGGGCTTATTCAGAGTTGCGAGCGGCTTCATGGCGGCCCGAACAACCAACAACTCTCCGGTTGTCATGCCACCCTCAGTGCCTCCAGCGAGCGTTGTTTCGCGTCGGTAGTCGCCCGTTGCCGAATCGAAGGTAATCGCATCGTGAGCCTGACTACCCCGTCGCGAAGCGACCTCAAAACCATCACCAATCTCGACACCCTTAACTGCCTGAATGCTCATCAAAGCTTGGGCAAGTAGTCCGTCCAACTTTCGGTCCCAGTGCACGTAGCTGCCCAAACCGACTGGCAAACCGTAAGCCAAGACTTCGACGATGCCTCCGAGCGAATCACCGTCTTTCGCTGCAGCTTCAATTTCTGCGATCATCGCTGCTTCTGCATCGGCATTGAAGCACCGAACCGGAGAGTCATCAACTTTTTGCAAGTCGGCAATTGTTGGGCGCGCAGTAGAAAGCGACTTTGCCGAGCCCATTTGGGTCACGTGAGAAAGAATGTCAACGTTGATTGTTGACAAAAAAATCTTTGCGAGTGCGCCAGCAGCAACGCGGGCGGCGGTCTCACGGGCACTGGCACGTTCGAGCACGTCGCGAGCGTCAGAGAACCCGTACTTCTGCATACCCGAAAGATCTGCATGACCCGGACGAGGTTGAGTGAGAGGCTTTTTCGTTTTTCCCGGCGCAGGAGACATCTCCTCGTGCCATACGTCGCTTCTAAACCATTCGGTATTTTTAATTTCAATTGCTACAGGAGAACCAAGCGTGCGACCATGGCGGATACCGCCGAGAAGCTCGATCTCGTCAACTTCGAAACGCTGCCGCGGACCACGCCCGTAACCGAGCCGACGCCTTCCCAATTCGGCTTGAATTTGCTCGGCCGTAACATTCAGCCCGGCAGGCAAGCCCTCAACGATGACCACGAGAGCTTGTCCGTGGCTTTCGCCGGCGGTGAGGTAACGCAACATGCGTACAGGCTACCGCTCGCCAATAGCCGACCTTGGTCTATTTATTGCCACCCAAATGCGAACGCCTGCGCAATTCTTCGAGCGCGGCGTTTCGCATCACCCCAACATCTGGCATTTTGCCGAACCAAGCCAATTGCTGCAATGCGGCCTGCTGAACCAGCATTTCCAGCCCGTCTACCGCGGTGGCACCCGCCTGACGAGCTTCGCGCAGGAAAGTTGTTTCCAACGGAAAGTAGACCACGTCAAGAACCGTAAGCCCTGCATGTAAACAGCTCGGGAGAATCGGACTCTCGTTACTCCCCATCCCAACCGAAGTCGCATTGATCAAGACCGACGCAGAGGCAACGTCATCAAAACTTCCTATCCGAGCTTGCGTAACCAGAGTTGCCGCACTCCGTGCGTTCTCGGGAGATCGATTCACTACGGCAATGTCGACTGCACCACTTCGAGCAAGCGAACGAATAATGCTCCGAGCCGTTGCGCCAGCGCCCAAAATTACACAACGCGCACCCTGCAGCACCGCTCCTCCATCCACCAACGCGGCGCATGCCCCGTCGCCGTCGGTATTCGTGCCAAACATTTGTCCGTTATCTTCAAACACAACGGTATTGACAGATTGAGCGTCAAGAGCACGGACGTCGCATTTGTCCATTGAAGCAAATGCAATTTCTTTATGTGGCATCGTTACAGAAAGGCCGCGCAATCCACACGCTCGAGCATCATTGAGCATTTCGGCAAAGTTCGCGGCGGTTACATCGACCGCTACATACGTTGAGTGCAAATTCTGATGCTGGAATACTGCGTTGTGCATTGCAGGCGAAAGGCTCTGCGCAATTGGATGCCCAACCACAGCCGCCTTGACATTCTTATTAGTGCCGAACATGTTCACGGCAACAAACCTGCTGCTTTTGCCGTGGCAACATTCGCTTCGTGCTGAGCAAGTGTTGCGGCAAACGCATGACCACCGTCTGCATCGGACAACACGTAATAAAGGTAACGACATGGCTTCGGAGCACCAGCGCAGATTGGGTCGCCGCTAGATGGATTAGGCGCCGGATTCAGCGCAGCTTCAATTGAAGCTCGACCAGGGCTAGCGATGGGTGTTGGCGGCAGACCTTTGTATAGATAGGTGTTGTATGGCGTATCCAATGCTTTCAAATCAGTGAACGAAGCATCGGCCGGCGCGTTGTAGTAGAGAGTTGCGTCGATCTGCAGTTTCATTCCGATTTCAAGTCGGTTATAAATGACCCTCGCAATCTTTGCCCGGTCATCACCCACCTTGGCTTCACGTTCAATCATCGACGCAACGATAAGCGCACGATACGGACTGACTCCTACTAATTTTTGAGAGTCGTCAAGACCTACCTGTCTTGCTACTCGTTCAAGTAACGCAACCATTCGCTGAACAACTTGAGCCTCATTTTCGTCGCCGGAAACTTGGTAGGTGTCGGGAAAGAGTAAACCCTCCAACGTGCTCACTGCCGGTGGCCGATATTGAGACACGATGTTGGGGTCGTTTGCTGAAGCGATGAATTGCTCGGCGCTCAGGCGCTTCGTCTTTTCTGCGAGTCGTTCAGCCATCTGTGTGATGACGAAGCCTTCCGGAAACGTGACCTTTGTAAACGTTGCCGATGGCGGCACCTTAAGGCGAGCCATGATGTCGCCCATGTGCGACTTTGGTGTGATCTGGTAGTAACCAGGAACAAGGTCTACGCCACCCTTTCGAGCGACGTACCAGCGAAAGACTGATGCGTTAGTGATGAAACCTTCGTCTCGCAAGCGTCCACTGATTGTCGCGATGCTGTCGCCTTCATTCACCGTAAACGTGGCTTCTATCCCCGTACCACCAGAAGGATTTACTTCGTGCAAGTACCACAGACCAACCGCGCCGAATAGCAAGGAGACCGCTGCCACGATGAATACCGCCAAACCAAGCGGCCTGGAGAAATGCCGTAGCTCGGCCTTAACAACATCTGATTCGACATCCATCGCCTTGCCAAGAGCCGAAGGAAGATCCCACGGATCATCGCTCCAGGATTCAGCGAGTTCAGTGTGATCCTTCTTCTTTCTCAAAAGCGGATCAATCATTGAGCCTGACCTTGCGCCATTTGCTCTTTGCGACGATCCAACCAACCTTGAAGAATTACCGCTGCTGCGACCTTGTCAATTATCTTTCGGCGTTCCTGCGCATTCATTTCATTCTGCATCAAAAGCTCGTCGGCCGTGACGGTGGACTTACGTTCGTCAAACGTAACGACAGGAACTCCAACAATCTGTGAAATCTGTTCTACTTCGGAAAGAACTAGTTGAGCAGCTTGCAACATTTCACCATTCATGCTGACGGGAAGACCGATCACCACAACTTCAGCTTCGTACTCTTCCACTACTGCCTTGATTGCATGATGGTCTGCCGAACGAGCTCCACCCCGGTGAATCACCGAATGCGGAGACGCAAGAGTGCCACTGGCGTCGCTGGTTGATATTCCGATTCGTTTGCTTCCCAAGTCGACGCCAACTGCTCGCATGCTATGTAGAAAGCACCTTCGTGACAGCAGAGCGCGCAAGCTGGAGCGCGGCATCAATGGCTGAAGGATCCTTGCCACCAGCAGTAGCAATATCACCTTTTCCGCCTCCACCACCACCTACCGCCTTAGCGGCATCACGAATGAGTTCACCAGCCGCCACAGACACTGCAGATGAAACCGTTGCAACGAGAGCAACCCCACCCGTATCGGTAACACCGCCCAACACAACAACTTTGATCGTTGAGTTTTGCCGAATTGCTAAAGCAAGTTCCCTCAAGTCATTGGGCGAAACGCCATCTACCCGAGAGACAACGACACCGCCTTCTGCGGATGCAACCATCTCTGATGCCCGTGAAGTTGCTTGCGCAGATCTCAAAGCCTTCAGTTCATCTCCCAAAGATTTGTTCTCTTCAATCTTTCTCTGGATTGCTGCAACCAATTCGGATGGCTGAGCCCCGAGCAGCGAGGCTGCAGCAGAAATCGTGCGGTGATGAGAAAGTACATATTCGACAGCATTCGTACCTGTCACCGCTTCGATTCGTCGGAGGTTAGAACCGATGGAAGACTCAGCAACAACCTTGACCATGCCGATGTCACCCAAAGCTCCGACATGAGTACCGCCACAAAGTTCGACTGAAACGCCCGCTTCCAAGACACGAACAATGTCGCCGTACTTGTCACCAAAGAATGCGATCGCGCCCGCCGCCGTTGCCTCGTCTTTTGAGGTTTCGTAGGCGCGTACGGGATCGTTGGCAATTAACTGTCCGTTCGTCAATCGCTCTATCTCTTCTATCTCGCTGGCGCTGACAGGTGCGTAATGACTGAAGTCAAACCGCAACCGCTCCGGCGACACATGCGAGCCTGCCTGTTTGACATGATCGCCCAAGACTTGACGTAGCGCCCAATGCAACATGTGCGTAGCGGTGTGATTGCGACGAGTTGCATCCCGAGCTACCACATTGATTGATGCCTTTGCACTTTGGCCAACCTCGACTGAACCGCTCACGACAGAACATGTATGACGACGCAAGCCCGGCAATGCGAACGTTGTGTCGAGAACCTGAAGTTCACCACTCTCCGTTCGAATGGTTCCTGTATCACCGACCTGTCCACCGCTCTCGGCATAGAAAGGCGAAACGTCAAGGAACACTTCAACGATGTTCGGTCCTGCTTCTACATTTTGCAATACGGCTAGCACAGTTGCTTCGCACTGGTTGCTCACATACCCAACAAAATTGGTGGTACCGAACTGCTCCATAACTTCGCGATACGAATCCACAGTGGCAGCGCTTACCGAGGAGCCCTTGCGTGCGCTCTTTGCACGATCGCGTTGCTCTTGCATTTCTTTGCCAAATCCCGCGACATCGACCAGGACGCTTCTCTCGCCTGCAATTTCTTGGGTTAATTCGATTGGGAAGCCATAAGTGTCATGCAAGGTAAAGGCCGTGGTGCCACTCATCGTTTTGGCGCCCGTAGAGAGTTCGCTTTCCAAAATTGTGAGCCCAGTCTTCAGAGTCTGTCGGAAACGCTCCTCTTCGCGCGAGAGGACGTTGACAATAAAGTCCTTATTTGTCAGGAGGTCGGGATAAGCGCCCGACATAACTGAGATGGCGGTTTCGGCGAGCGTTGGCATAACCAACTTCTCCGTACCCAACAGATATGCGTGTCGAACAGCGCGCCTGATAATTCGACGGAGTACATATCCACGATTTTCATTGGAGGGAAAAACGCCGTCGTTCACCAACATCATTGACGAACGAGCATGTTCGGCAAGAACACGAAGACTGAAACTATCGCGATCGTCGTAATCACCGATCTTGTACTTCTTTGATGTCAGCGACTGCGCACTTTCGATCATCGGAAAGAGCACGTCTGTTTCCCATACGGAGTCTGTTCCTTGCATCAGCGCAAGTATCCGCTCTAAACCAGCACCGGTGTCGATCGACGGCTTTGGAAGTGGAGTGCGACTCCCATCCTTCGATTGGTTGTATTGCATGAACACCAAGTTCCAGAACTCCATGTACCGATCACCGTGTGGATCGTGGAGTGGGCCGCCCTCCGGCCCAAAAGCCGGACCGCGATCAATATGGATCTCGGAGCACGGTCCACATGGACCAGCGTCTCCCATTTGCCAGAAATTATCTTCGTCTCCGAGCCGTTGAATTCGATTCATCGGGACGCCTACCACTTCGTGCCAAATCTGTTCGGCTTCGTCGTCACTCTCGTGAACCGTGATCCACAGTCGATCGCCATCGAAACCGAAGACCTCTGTAACTAATTCCCAGGCCCATGGAATGGCATCACTTTTGAAGTAATCGCCAAAACTGAAATTTCCCATCATCTCAAAGAAAACGAGATGACGTTTTGTGCGCCCTACCTCATCAAGGTCGTTGTGCTTTCCGCCAGCACGCGTACATTTCTGAACGGTGACCGCACGCTTGAACGGTGCTGCCTCATCGCCGACAAAATAGGGTTTAAATGGCACCATTCCTGCAACAGTGAACAACACCGTTGGATCATGTGGAATAAGACTTGCCGACGGAACCACCGTGTGCGCCTTAGACGCAAAAAAACCCTCAAAGGCCTTACGCAAATCATTTGCGCTGTGTATAGCGGGACGAATTCCGGACATTGAACTCAGTCTAGTTATATGGAATTGAGCAAGCTCGCCTTATTTATCGGGAGTTTGGATCTTGGCTGAACAACACGTCTGATTCTGATGTTGAAGTCTCAGCATCGTCGGAACGCAAATTGCGAACAATTTCAATTCCTTGGTTAACCAATTTGACAGCACCATCGAAGATGTCGGATGCAATCTGTGTCGGCGTCAGTTGATCCGCGGCATCGCGCGCTTTTTCCTTGACGTAGCGAAGACCAAAGATTCCCGCGGCAGCACCGAGAACAAACCAAAACAGTCTTTTCATCATGATCTACTTCCTTCTTTCATCTCGGTAGCAAGGGGTTAACCCCGGTAATAGGGCGAGCGCCTGGCTGCGCGTCCTTCAGTTTGCGCAGGAAGGTAGTCCTGTTCCACCTTTTCCACTTCTGCATGGTCATTGTGCGGCGATTGGTAGCCGACCCCATGACCCAATTCGCTTGCCCCCGAATAATGGGAGTCTCGAAGGTGCGCAGGAACTTCGACATCCGCGCCGTTACGTACATCTTCGCGGGCAGTCCAAATCGCTTGAGCCACCTGATTACCTTTGGGTGCGCGGGCAAGATACACGGCCCCCTGCGCCAAGTTGAGTTGGGCCTCTGGAAGCCCAACTGCATGGAGGGCTTGGGATGCAGCGACTGCGACGACAAGAGCCTGAGGGTCGGCCATACCGATGTCCTCACTTGCAAAAATGATCATCCGTCGTGCGATAAACGATGGGTCATCCCCAGATTCGAGCAAACGAGCAAGCCAGAAAACGGATGCGTCTACGTTGCTTGCACGCATACTTTTTATGAACGCCGATATCACGTCGTAGTGATCATCGCGTCCGTACTTCAGTGCGCTAGTGCCAAGCGCCGCCTCAACGTGTTCGATGGAAACAGGGTTTGGTCGGGCCAAAGCACATGCAACTTCCAACGCCGTGAGGCTTTGCCGACCGTCGCCGCCGGATCGCTGCGCCAACAAAGCAAGTGCGTCATCTTGAATTGTCAGGCCCTCTGCTTTCAGACCGCGCAACAACAATTGCGTGATATCTCCCACCGTCAACGGTTCGAGCCTGAAGAGAGTTGACCGACTGCGCAAAGGCGCATTGACCTCGAAGAATGGATTCTCTGTTGTTGCCCCTATGAGGGTGATCACACCGCTTTCAACCGACGGAAGTAGAGCATCTTGCTGCGAAGTGGAGAAACGATGAATCTCGTCGACAAATACAATTGTTGATCGACCGTGTTGGCCCAAGCGATCAGTCGCACGCTCAATTGCTTCACGTACATCCTTGACTCCCGATGTGACAGCAGACAGACGTTCGAAAGAGCGATGTGTTGTAGCCGCGACCACTTCGGCCAAAGTTGTCTTGCCGGTCCCCGGTGGGCCCCACAAGATGACTGACGACAAACGATCGGCTTCGATCAATACGCGCAATGGTGCGCCAACCGCGACAAGGTGTTGTTGTCCGACAATTTCGTCCAATGACCTCGGCCGAAGCCGAGCCGCCAGCGGAGACTGCGAACGCAATCGTTCCGCTACCGCAGAAGAGAAAAGGTCATCGGCGTGATTCACACCGTTTGTCCGAATTAGCTCTTGGCCGGTGGAGGCAAGAGACGAATACCCAATTCGTTTAGTTGTGCGGGGTTAACAGGTGTAGGAGCGTTAGTCATTGGGTCGCTCCCCGACTGGGTCTTTGGAAACGCAATTACTTCACGAATATTTTCTTCGCCTGCCAAAATCGCAACCAGCCGGTCGGTGCCAAAGGCGAAACCGCCATGAGGTGGAGCGCCGTACTTAAACGGCTGCAAGAAGAAACCAAATCGCTTATCAGCATCCTCATCAGAAATACCAAGCTGTCGGAAAACTCGACGTTGCATCTCGGGATCGTGAATTCGAATGGAACCCGAACCCAATTCCCAGCCATTGAGAACCAAGTCGTACGCAAGCGCACGAACGGTCATTGGATCAGATTCAAGTCGCTCGATGTCGTCTGGGTGCGGCTGGCAAAACGGGTGATGCCCTGGCTGGGGCTTACCCGTAGTGGCGTTGACCCCAACGAATAGTGGGAAATCAATAACCCAGACGTATTTGTATGGCCCCTCATGAACAGGAGGTCGTGCGAGATCGTTACGCAGTGTTCCAAGCACCTCGCAGGTTGTTGCCCACTCGTCGGCCACGAGTAACAGCAAATCTCCTTCTTTTGCACCCATTGCCGAAACCAACGATGACCGTTCGGAGTCGGACAAGAACTTTGCAACCGGAGAATCAAGAGCACGCCCCTCGCCAACCTTCATCCAGACGAGGCCCTTAGCTCCAATTTGCTTTGCGCGATCAGTCAGCGCATCAAGCTTGTTTCGACCGAAAGCCGCCTGTTCGGGATAGACCGACGCATCGACCCTGATCCCTTTGATGCAAGCCGCTGACGAGAACGCCTTGAACTCGGTAGTCGAAAAGACCGCCGTAAGCTCGACAAGTTCCATGCCGAATCGCATATCTGGTTTGTCAACACCGAACCTATTCATTGCGTCGCGCCAGGTTATTTGTTCGATTGGTGGTGGGGTTTCGCCAAGAACTGCTTCGGCCGCAGCAACAACTGCTTTGCTGATGGCAGCCAAAACATCGTCCTTTGTTACAAAACTCATTTCCGCATCGAGTTGCATGAATTCGTACTGCCTGTCGGCTCGCAAGTCTTCATCACGCAAGCAACGAGCGATCTGGTAATAACGATCGATGCCGGCAACCATCAACAATTGCTTCCACAACTGCGGTGACTGCGGAAGCGCGTAGAACGAGCCAGGCTCTTTCCGTGAAGGGACGAGAAATTCGCGGGCGCCCTCTGGTGTGCTGGGCATAAGGAAGGGTGTCTCGACTTCTACGAACTGCTGAGCTTCCATTGCTCCGCGGATGGCCGAGTTAACTTTTGATCTAATGCGGAGATTTCGTTGCATCCGCTCGCGACGAATATCGAGGTAGCGATACTTCAAACGCACATTTTCATCTACGTCATCCGCGCGGGCATCGATCGGGAAAGGTGGCGGTTCCGCCGCATTAAGCACGGTGATGGTGCAGTCCGAAAGTTCAATTTCTCCTGTGGACAAATTCTTGTTGACAGTACCGTCTGGTCTCGGTTGGACCTTTCCGGTGATTTGAACAACCCATTCGCTGCGCACATCAACAGCATTGTCAACCACACACTGAACTATTCCCGAATAGTCACGGACATCAAGGAACGCAAGATGTTCGCCATGCTCACGACGACGGGCCACCCAGCCGCACACCGTTACCGTCGAGCCAACATCGGTTGCACGCAAATTGGCGCATAGATGAGTTCGTAGCGACGTGGATTCAATACTGCGGTTCTGTTGTGTAGACATGAACCTATGAGCCTAGTTTCTGGAGTTCCAATCGAATCGTCTCCAATACGTCTGACTTGGGGCAACTGAACTGCAGTCCATCGCCCATCGGACGAATGACGACCGTTCCCTGTTCAACCTCGTCAGAACCAATAATCACCGCGATTGCGGCACCGCTTCGATCGGCTGCCTTCATCTGGGCCTTCATACTGCGATTATCAAAAGCGCGATCGACAGATACCCCGTTGGATCGCAGCAAGAGACACAACTCTGCGGCATGAATACCACCTGCTGTGTCAACGACAAAAACCGAAACATCTGTGTTCGGTGCGGCGAAGACGTTCTCGGCATCGCAAGCGAGCAACGTTCGATCAAGACCTATTGCAAAACCAATACCAGCTGTGGCCGGACCCCCCAATTGCTCTACCAATCCGTCGTAACGTCCACCTCCGCCAATCGCAGTGTGTGCAGCAGTGAGGGCGGTGCTGACAAACTCGAACGTCGTGCGCCGATAGTAATCAAGGCCACGAACCAACCGATCTGACAATGTGTACTTGATATTCATCGCATCAAGCGCCGCGAGAACAGACTTAAAGTGCTCCGCCGCACCATCGCTCAAATAATCCCGGATTGTTGGAGCACCGCTGATGACCGTCTGATCTTCAGGGCGCTTAGAGTCCAGCACTCGAAGAGGGTTCTTTTCGAGCGTTACCCGCGATTCGGCGCTGAGCAGCGATGAGTTCTCAGTGAAATACAGGCGAAGTGCTTCTGTGTACTTATCGCGATCACCTTCATCACCAAGCGTGTTGATGAAAAGCTGAACATGTTGTAGTCCAAGTTTTTGGTAAAAGTGACTTGCAAGCGAGATGACCTCTGCGTCGAGCATCGGATCATCAACTCCTAATGCTTCTATCCCCACCTGATCGAACTGCCGATACCGACCTTGCTGTGGTTTCTCGTAACGAAAGTTGGGGCCTGCGTACCAGACCTTCCACGGGGTGGTTGGCCTGTGTTCTACGAAAGCACGACAGACGCTTGCCGTCTGTTCCGGGCGCAAGGCAATACGACGGCCGCCCTTATCTTCGAAGTCGTACATTTCCTTAGTGACGACTTCGGTGGAGTCCCCAAGACGTAAAAACACACCAAGCTCTTCGAACATTGGCGGAATGATGTATTGATACCCAGCGCGCTCGACAACTTCGGCGAATGAGGATTGAAACTGGCGCCAACGCGATGAATCCGGTGAGAGGATGTCTCTCGTACCTGGGCTCGACGCAAAAGAATTCACACAGGAAGATTAGACGCTGGATGCTCGCCCGACATCACACGATACGCGTCATATACAGAATCAATCCGTTTGATTGTTCGCAATACTGACTGCAAATGGCTTGGGTCGGCGAATTCGAACTCGAAGCGCATCTTGGCCACTCGATCCTGTCCTGTTTGGGTCGTGCAGGCAACGATGTTGACGTGTTCCTCGCTGAGGGCATTGGCCACATCCCTCAGCAGGCGCGAGCGGTCTAGTGCCACTACCTCTACTGCCGCTACGAAGGTGGCACCCCTCAGGTTGCCGCTCCACTCCACATCAACAACCCGTCCAACATTATTGGAGATTGCCATGATCGCTGTCGAACAATCGGAACGATGAACATTAACGCTGCGATCCGCGACAAGTAGACCGATGATCTCGTCGCCCGGCACGGGAGTACAACACTTAGCCAGACGAACAATGCTCTGGTCGAGCCCCTCAACGTGAATTCCTGCCTGCTGGTTGCTATCCAAACCAGCCGAATCGAAGCGCATACCGACAGAGAGCTGTTCGCCAAATTCACCGTCACCGAAGGCTCGAGACAGACGGTTGGCAAACGAATCTGC
>CAZNBF010000002.1:3580-26978 GCA_964571325.1 uncultured Acidimicrobium sp. | reverse complement strand
CGCCAAATTCACCGTCACCGAAGGCTCGAGACAGACGGTTGGCAAACGAATCTGCCGCGACGTGTCCTTCGCCAATTGCCAGGAATAATGCGGAAGCATCCGAATAATTCATCGCTGACATTTCGAGATTGAAGGCTTCAGATTCCAAAACCTGCTGTACGGGCATCCCCAAATGGCGAATCTGCTCTACGAGGTCGTCACGGCCCGTCTCAACTAAATCTTCCAACCGTTCACGCGAGAACCATTGTTTAATCTTGCTCTTCGCTTTGGGAGATACGACTGAATTGATCCATTCTTCCATTGGACCGGGCTCGTCGGCTGTAGATGTAAGCACCTCACAGGTGTCGCCCGAATTAAGTATTGAATCGAGAGGAACCAATCGGCCGTTGACACGCGCTCCAATGCATGAGTGGCCTACTTCTGTGTGCACGGCATACGCAAAATCAACGGGCGTTGCATTGACCGGGAGCGAAACCACTCTCCCCTTCGGTGTGAACACGAACAATTCGTCCTGATCAAGATCGGTCTTGAGGCTTTCCAAGAATTGTCTTGGATCGGAGACTTCGTCCTGCCAATCAATGATCCGATTGAGCCAGTCGATGTCGGTACTCGCAATGCCATCTTTGTATGACCAATGAGATGCGACGCCCCATTCCGCACGCTGGTGCATGTCGCGAGAACGTATTTGAACCTCTATCGGTTTGCCGCCTGGGCCAATCACGGTTGTATGCAGAGATTGATACAAATTGAATTTAGGCATTGCGATGTAATCCTTAAACCTGCCAACTACAGGTTTCCAATGCCCGTGGATGCAACCTAAGGCCGAATAACAATCTTTGACAGAATCAACGATGATTCGCACGGCCATCAGGTCAAAAATCTCATCAAAGTCCCGACCTTTTTGCACCATTTTCTCGTACAAACTCCAAAGGTGTTTGCCACGTGCAGTTAGCTCGGCCTTGATGTTTACCTCATTCAACCAACCGTCAACCTGCCCTAGTGCTTTTGCCAAATACACGTCGCGTTCCGGCGCGCGAGTGGAGACCAAATAGTCCAACTCTGCATAGCGCTTCGGATACAGCGCCGCAAAGGAAAGATCCTCGAGCTGTTGCTTCATTTCTTGCATTCCCAACCGATGCGCGAGTGGAGCGTAAATATCTAAGGTTTCTTGCGCGACTCTCCGTTGTTTTTCGATCGGCGCAGAGGCAATGGTGCGCATATTGTGCAGACGATCGGCAAGTTTGATGATGAGTACCCTTAAGTCGCGAGCCATCGCAACGAGCATTTTTCGCATAGTCGCTGCCTGTTGAGCTTCGCGCGAATCGAATTGCAACCGTTCAAGTTTTGTTAAACCATCAACGATTCCCGCGATCTCGGCTCCAAAGTTGCTCTCGACATCAGCAAGCGTGATCTCTGTGTCTTCGACAGCGTCGTGCAAAAGTGCTGCAATCAAAGAAACCTCATCTAGCCCAATTTCTGCAACGATTCTGGCAACAGCCAAAGGATGGCTGACATACAACTCTCCACTCATTCGCGATTGATGTTTGTGAGCAGAGCTAGCCATCTCGTATGCGGCATTGACCTGCGCGATCGATGCCTTCGGGTGGTTCTGTTTGAAGGCGCTAAGAAGCGGCAACAACTCCTGATTGACGGCGGACTGATTACGCCGCCATGGCAACACCCTCGAAGTTGTGCTCATGTAGAGCCTCCCATAGTTAAAAGCCTACGGGAACAGGAGTTGGCTAACGGCGACGCTTTTTCCGAGGGCGTGGTGGATGTGTTAAGGCTGAGCTAGCAAGCACAACTTCACGTTCGGTGTCTTGCGCAGTAGCCGCAACGCGTTGAACGGTCTTCTTACCAGAACCTGCAATACGCGCCATTTCGGCCCCAATATGAACTTCATCGGCCATTGACGCATATTTGGACTCACGAGTCTTAAATACCGCCAACAGTGGAGTGGCAACAAAAATTGAAGAATAAGCACCAAGTGCAAGCCCCACCAACAGCGCAATTGCAAACTCTTCTAGGGCAACGGCGCCCAAAATCCAGGAACCAAGAACAAGCAAAGAAAGCACAGGAAGAACAGCGGCGAGCGAAGTGTTTATTGATCGCATCAACACCTGATTCATAGAGATGTTGGTGATGTCCGCATACGAAACCCGAGAGGCGGAATACTTCGTGGTGTTGTCGTGGACTTTGTCGAACACGACGATTGTGTCGTAGAGAGAAAAACCGAGGATGGTCAAAAACGCGATTACCGTTGCAGGCGTAACTGGAAGACCGGAAACCGAATACACACCAACGCTGATGAACACGTCGTGGGCCATAGCCAAGATTGCCGACAGAGCCATTTTCCACTCGAAACGCCATGCAATGAAAATTGAAACCAAAACGAAGAATATGAGAAGCGCACGCACTGCTTTTTCCGTGATGCTGCGCCCCCAAGACGAACTCACCGAAGACACGCTCACATCCTGAACGTCGACCTTCGCCATTGCAGCGAGTTCGCCCTGAACAGCCGACTTCGTGGCGTCACTTTGCTCGGCGACCTGCACACGAATGCGTGGCCCATCCGAACCATTCAGTGACTGGATCTTTGCATCTGCCGTATCGACACCGTTGGCTTCAAGAATTTCTGTCACGTCGGCGACAGTTAGTGATGCAGCAGGAACTTCCCATGCAACACCACCCTCAAAATCGATACCTAAGTTGAGACCCCTCGTGAAAAACGAAAGCATCGTGACCACAATGAGGAACAGCGACAGCCCGAAACCCCACCAGCGACGGCCGACAAAGTTGAACGTGGTCTCGCCTCGATATAACCGCGATAGGACACCACTCATTGGGCAACCCCCTCAGACACCCGCACACCCAAAACCTTACGGCCATTCAATAGCCGTGTTCGTGCCAGCAACAGAACCGATGGCCTGGTGAAAAAATACGCGACGATCACGTCGCACAACGTGGAGAGGCCGAGGAAAAAGGCGAAGCCACGAACCGAACCAACGGTTAGCCACCACAGCGTGAGAGCACCAAGGAACGACACAGTGTCGGCGGCCAGGATTGTTCGCCAAGCAGAATTGAAACTGCGCTGAGCAGAACCACGCAAAGTTTTACCTGATTGCAGCTCGTCTTTCATCTTTTCAAAGAACACAACGTATGAGTCGACCGTAACGCCAATTGAAACAATGATTCCTGCGACACCAGAGAGAGTGAGTGCAAGACCATTGGTTTTTGACAGGAAGGCCACGACGCTCCACAACAAAGAGAATGAAATAGTGAGACCGCCGAGAATCACAATCGTCAGCAAGCGGTAGTAGAAAAAGAAAAACAGCACAACAAGCAGAACTCCGACTAGACCAGAAATGATTGCGGCACGTAGCGAGTCCTCACCCAAGGTAGGCGAAACAGTCTGAACAGTGGCGACCGCGAATTTAACGGGCACGGCACCGAACTCGAGGATCTTTGCTAAGTCGCGTGCTTCACCTTCGGTGAAATCGCCCGAAATTTGCACAGTGCCACCGGAGAATACGGCTTCCTGGACCACAGGTGCCGATATCACTTTGCCGTCGAGAACTATTGCAATCTGGCCAGTAGGGCAAACTGCGTCTCGGTTGAAGCACTTCGTTGTCAATGCATTCCAAAGATCGGCACCAGCTGGCCCATCTTGCAAGCCAACGTTGACCACCCAATTACCGTTGTTAATTTCTGCAGTGGCATCGTTGGTAAATACCAAACCATCTGCGCCAGCCGGACCAACCAAAAAGGCTCCGCCTTTGCCGTCGGAGAGCACTGCATTAGTTGAAGGATCATTTGGGTCTTCAGAGACTTGAATGCCTGGTGCCGTTGTCTCGGAGGCTGCTGGAATAGTCGTAGTTGCAGCACCTCGTACGCGTGCGTTGCCGGGACCACTTGCCGCACCGGGCAACGTTGAATCTGAAGGAAGTGTCGTTTGCCCTGGCAGCGTTGTTGTAGCAGAAGTATCGAGCGTCCCTGCCTGAAGAACTGGGCGTAGCAACACTTGGCCTTGGCGACCGATGATGTCTAATGCTCGTTGCTGATCGTCTACGCCAGGCAGGTTGACAACGACAGTGTCACCTTGCCGAATAATTTCAGGCTCCGCAACACCGATTGAGTCGACGCGGGATCGAATGATATTGATCGCAACGTCCAATGCAACGGCATCATATTCGCCCTCGGGTTGCAACGTAATTGATGCTCCACCCTGCAAGTCGAGGCCGAGTGAGGGGACGTTGCCCGCGACTAAGTTGGCGGCGAACAAACCAAAAACTATGACTACTACCCCAACCAGGGAAATGACTAGACGGCGAACCATGAATCAGATAACGATGCAGCAGCAGTCGTTATTTTTTTTCTTCCGGAGTTTCCGAACTTTGTGAATTGGTCGAGACTCGGTTAACAACCGCGCTCTTCAGAACCCGCACCTCTGTGTCCTTGGCGATCTCGACCCAAAAGTAATTCTCTTCAACCGAGGAAATCCAGCCGTAAAGGCCAGATGACATGATGATCTCATCGCCTTCTTGCAAGCTGGATTGTAGGTTGCGAGTTTCCTTCTGACGCTTGCGTTGTGGACGCAGTAACAGGAAGTACATAGCCGCAAAAATCGCAATCAATGGCAGCATTCCCAGGATGGAACCTCCACTATTTGTTGTTTCGGCGGCGGATAAAAGGCTCAGTGCGTTAAACATAAGGTGTCACTCTATACGCAAGGCCATGGTCAACGGACTAGCCCCAGATTGCCAACGTTGATTGCCTGAATTGTTCAAAACGTGCCCCCAAAATGGCTTCTCGCATGGACTTCATGAAATTGATTGTCCAAGCAATGTTGTGCACCGACACCAACCGAGACGCGGTTGGTTCACCCACTTGAAACAAGTGACGAATGTAACCACGGGTGTGGCGGCTGCAGACCATGCAACCGCAGGCTGAGTCGATGGGATCCTCGCTCAGCGTAAATTCCGCCCTTTTGAGATTGACCCTCCCCATCGATGTGAGCGCCGTGCCATGACGACCGAGCCGAGTTTGCAATACGCAGTCGAACTGGTCAACCCCCAGATTTACCGCCTCTACCAGTGACGCCGGATCCCCCACACCCATCAAATAGCGAGGTCGGTCCGTTGGGAGATGCGCGAGCGCAGCAGCAAGTGCGGGAATCATTTGTTCCCGCGTCTCGCCCACCGATAATCCTCCGATTCCGTATCCATCAAAATGGAGATCGGCAGTTCGCTTTGCACTCTCTGCTCGCATGTTCACGTCTATGCCGCCCTGAACAATGCCGAATAACGATTGGTCCACGCGCTTATGTGAAGCATGAGCTCTCTTCGCCCAGGCCGAGGTTCGTTCAAGCGCCAACCGAACTACCGAAGCCTCGGACGGCAAAGGTGGGCAGACATCAAGCACCATCTGAATGTCGGCGCCCAGGAGCTGCTGTGTCTCGACAGCGCCCTCGGGCGTATATCGATGAGAAGAACCGTCATACGTTGAGCGAAAAGTCACTCCGTCATCATCGACCGAAGGATTGAGCGAGAAAACTTGGAAACCGCCTGAGTCGGTAAGCGTGAGCCCACCCCAACCAGCGAATTTTCCCAATCCGCCCAAAGTTGCAACAGTTTCGGCGCCGGGGCGAAGCATCAGGTGATACGTGTTTCCTAACACGATCTGCGCGCCAAGATCTTCGTAATCTGCGGCACTCAGATACTTGATTGCTCCACGAGTGCCAACAGGCATGAAAAGTGGAGTTGTATAAGGCCCGCGATGAGTGAATGCAGTGCCCGCACGCGCAAGGCCATCAGTTGCTTCAGTTGTGAACTGAACAGGAAACATTGCTTACACGGTATCTGTTTGTCGTTGCAGCAGCATTGCATCACCAAAAGAAAGCATTCGATATCTATCGTCTATTGCGTGTTGATACAAGGTTCGCCAACGCTTCCCTACAAAACTCTCAATCATCAGTAGCAACGTGGTCTTCGGCATGTGGAAATTGGTCATCATGACGTCAACCATCTTCCACTGGTAACCGGGCGTGATGAACAGTGTTGTGTTCCCCGACAACAATCCCGTTGTTGCAGCACTCTCCAACGCCCGCGTAGCAGTCGTGCCTACCGCGACCACTCGCCCACCGTTGTTTTTGGTTTCGATACATTTTGCGAGCACATCTTTGGAAACCGAATACGCCTCACTATGAATGAGATGCTTCAGCGGGTCTTCATCCGAAATCGGCTTGAAAGTGTCTAGCCCTACGACAAGTTCGACCTCGAGAATAAGCACTCCCATTTCGCGGACTCGATCGAGAAGTTCCAGCGTGAAGTGCAGGCCAGCAGTAGGAGCGGCGGCCGATCGCTGATCATGGGAGAACACGGTTTGGTATCGCTCGGCATCCTGAAGCGTTTGAGTGATGTACGGAGGAAGTGGAACTTCGCCAACCCGCAACAACTCCGCAAGCACATCTGGCGTAAGCAGTTTGATGACGAATGTGTCGCCATGAATGGTGCGCTCACCAACTTCAACCCTCATTTCGGATTGGTTAATAGTCAGCAGTTCACCTTCCCGCAATTTTCCGCCAGGCTTAATCATTGCTTCCCATGAAACGGCATCATCACTCATTTGATTGAGCAGCAAAATCTCTACTGCACCACCCGTTGAGCGACGTGCACGCAACCGTGCAGGGAGCACTCGGGTGTGATTGATCACAAGCACATCATTTGGTTTCAAAAAACTACACAGATCGCGAACATGCCTGTGAAGTGGTTGGCTCAACCCTTGATCGACCAGCAGCCGAGCCGAATCACGTGGCTCTATGGGCGTCTGCGCAATGAGATCGACCGGCAATACGTAGTCGATGTCGGACAGTTGCATGTTCTAAATGTACGAGCAGACTAAGAAAACAGTTGCGGGTCTAATTCTGGTCTGGGAAGACCTAGATGATCCCAAGCAGCAGGCATTGCAACTCGGCCACGTGGAGTGCGCGCAAGCAATCCCTGTTGTATGAGGAACGGTTCGTATACATCCTCGATTGTTTCGGTTTGCTCGCTCACACTGATCGCCAAGGTGGAAAGCCCAACAGGACCGCCATTGAATTGCTGACACAGCGCCCCAAGCACTGCACGGTCCACTTTGTCGAGACCCAGTTTGTCAACGCCGAAAACTACAAGCGCTTCGTTTGCAGTCTGCTGAGAGATGGTTCCGTCTTTCCTGACCTCGGCAAAATCGCGCACTCTACGCAACAAGCGATTGGCAATGCGTGGAGTTCCACGCGAACGCCGAGCAATCTCTCCGGCACCCTGCCCGTCTATATCAACTTGCAAAATCGATGCCGCTCGACGAACAATCAGCTGCAGTTCCTCATCGTCATAGAAATCAAGTCGAGCGACCAAACCAAATCGATCACGAAGAGGACCGGTAATCATTCCCGTCCGAGTGGTAGCGCCAATCAAAGTAAACCTTGGCAGCGTAAGTCGTATGGATGACGCCGAAGGACCTTTGCCAACAACAATGTCGATCTGAAAATCTTCCATTGCTGGATACAAGATCTCTTCGACACTGCGAGACAATCGATGTATTTCATCGATGAACAAGACATCATTTGGTTCGAGTTTGGTAAGAATTGCCGCCAAGTCGCCAGCACGTTCGAGTGCAGGGCCGGAAGTGACATGAATATGGGCACCCATTTCAGCGGCGACGATTGATGCCATCGTGGTTTTGCCAAGCCCTGGCGGACCAGCCAGCAACAAATGGTCTGCGGCCTGCCCGCGTCGACGTGCCGCTTCGAGCACGATGTTGAGATGTTCTTTCAGTTCCCTTTGTCCAACGAATTCGTCCAAGGTTCGAGGCCGCAATCCACCATCTTCTGTGGCGTCCAACTCTTCTCCAGCGCGGATTTCTGGGTCGACATATTCCTCACGCACGACGGGCCCCCAACTGATTGAGTGCGTTGCGCAACATGTTCTCTGCGGAGTCGGTTGCAGACTGTTCACGTAAGACTTCTCGAATCTCTTCGCTCGAGTATCCCAACCCCGTAAGTGCCTCGCGGACATCCACTACCGCCGAATGACTTGCAGTGCCGGAGGATTCGAGGGTGTCAATGAGCGGCAAATTGAGACGGTCCTTCAACTCGACGAGGAGCCGCTCTGCAGTTTTACGTCCTACGCCCGGAACCATCGTCAGAGCTGCAAGGTCGTTTGTCGCGACGATATCGATGAGAACTCGTGGTGAATGGGTGGCAAGTATTGACATTGCCATTGAAGGCCCTATGCCATGAGTCGCGATGAGGATCTCGAAACCGCGTCGCTCGTCACGATCGAGAAATGCGAACAATGTTTGAGCATCTTCACGAATATGGTGATGAACATAAACGAAAGCCGCGCTTGTTGGCTCGAGTTCGGCGAGCGTGCGAGGCGTAACGTGCACCAGGTAACCAACGCCACCAACTTCAAGCAGAACCGTTCCGTCGTTGTTGCGCTCGACTACTTTGCCCCGAAGCGAACCAATCATGAACGCGCACCCACTGTCGAACGCGCGATTGATTGACGCATTGGAGATACAGCGAGATGACAAAGCGCAAGTGCTGCTGCATCGGCAGCGTCGGGCGGTTGAGGCAAAGACCGAAGCTTCAACTGGCGCTGCACCATTTGTTGCACTTGCAGTTTGTTTGCGGTGCCTGAACCTGTGACTGCACTCTTCACCTGGCTTGGCGTGTACTGCACCACATGAATGCCACGTCGTGCAGCCATTGCCAGCACCAGCCCACTCGCTTGTCCCACACCCATTGCAGTGCGCACATTGTTTTGAAAAAAGACTTGCTCGACAGCAACCGCATCGGGCTGCGCTTCATCCATGAGAATTTCGAAGTCGGCCTGCAATGTGGCTAGGCGATCTGGCAATTCAGCGGAAACATCGGTAGAGACGACACCCATTTTGAGAAGCGTCGGCACGCGAGTCTGGCCCACTTCAATTGCGGCATAACCACACCTAGTGAGACCTGGATCGACCCCCAAAACGACGAACCCAGACCCTGATTTGGTATCCGACTTTGGGGCGAACATATGTTCATCTTAGTTGCTGTGGTGCAGAGATTTAGGCTTTCTTGGCTTGCTCCACGGCTGCCACCAGCTCGGAAACTGGCCTGAAAGTGATTCCAGCCAAGGCCCTATGAACATAGGAAATAACGCCCTTGGCGTCGATCACAAAAACACTGCGCCGCGGAAAACCCAACGGACCGACCACCCCATAAGCACTGGCGACGGCCTTATCGGTGTCGGCAAGCAGTGGAAAGCCGAACCCATGCTTTTGGGAAAACTCATCGTGGCTGGATACACCCTGAGCAGAGATTCCTACGACTTGCGCGCCGATCCCTGTGAACTGTGCGAGTTCGTCGTTGTAGCAATTCAATTGTTTAGTGCACACAGGAGTGTTGTCTCCAGGATAAAACACCAATACCAGTGGGGCTCCAGCAAATTGCTCGAGCGTATACGATGCCCCGCCGGTTCCAGGAAGAACGAAAGAGGGTGCCTTGTCGCCAACTTTGATGCTCATGATGCAACCTCGTTCAGAATCTCGTCGGAAATGTCGAAATTGGAATATACATCTTGAACGTCATCATTCTCTTCAAGATCGTCCATGATCTTTAAAATGGCCTTCGCATCAGCAATGTCCGCTACCGCGACCGACATAGATGAAACCATGGTGCTTTCAGCGGACACAACTGTCATTCCCGCTTCTTCAAGAGATGCCTTCAAATCGAACAGGGTGTGTGGATCGCACAGCACTCGCCAATGCTCCCCATCATCAACGATGTCTTCTGCGCCGTGATCTAGCGAAACCATCATCACGTCTTCCTCGGTTTTGTTCTTCCCAACGAGCACAACACCGCGCCGTGAAAATTGCCAACCCACCGCACCCGGCTCTGCCATGGATCCACCAGACTTGCTAAATGCAAGACGCACATCGGAAGCCGTTCTGTTTCGATTGTCTGTGAGCGCATCAACGAGAAGCGCAACTCCACCTGGTGCGTAACCCTCATAGGTGATGCTTTCGTATGCGCTACCAGTTTGCACTCCGGCACCCCGCTTGATCGCGCGATCGATTGCGTCGTTCGTCATTTGTGCGGACTTGGCCTTGAGCACGATTGTGCGCAGTGAAGCATTTGACGCCGGGTCGGGGCCGCCACCTTCCCGAACAGCAACTTCTAGTTGACGCGAAAGCTTTGCAAATGTTTTACCGCGCGCCTTGTCGGCCTTGCCTTTTTTGTGTTTGATGGTTGCCCATTTGGAATGACCCGACATAACTGATCCTCTCTACAGCATCTCTAAAAACATTGCATGAATTCGACTATCAACACCAAGTTCCGGGTGGAATGCAGCCACCATAACGGAATCCTGCTTAACAAGAATCGGGCTATCGGCAAGGTTGGCCAAGACGCTCACACCCTCTCCACAACGCACCACCTGCGGAGCACGGATGAAGGACGCATGAAATGGCGATTGCAAGCCATCTACATCAATGTCCATCTCGAAACTGTCCACCTGGCGTCCATAGGCGTTCCGCCGAACATCGATGTCGATTACACCGAACGACCTCTGATCCTCTCGTCCGTCAATCACCGTTGTTGACAACATAATCATTCCAGCACACGTGCCGAATGCGGGCATGCCCTCGGCGAGTCGTGAACTAATCGGTTCGAACATTTCCGAAGTGCGCAACAAGTGCGACATCGCGGTCGACTCCCCTCCAGGGAACACCAAGGCGTCGACTAAGGCCAGATCATCCAAGTTTCGTACTTGGATTGTTTTCTGGCCAAGCGACTCTAAAGCAATTTGATGCGCAGAGAAAGCACCCTGTAACGCTAGAACACCAACCGTTCGACCCACCGCGGGGTCTCTTGTCATCTACCAGCCACGCTCGGCGTAGCGCTCGTTAATCTGGTCCATGCCAATGCCTGTCATTGGTGCGCCCAAGTTGCGACTGACTTTGGCGAGCACTTTCGCGTCGCGGAAGTGAGCAGTTGCTTCAACGATTGCTTTAGCACGAGGTGCCGGGTCATCGCTCTTGAAAATGCCTGAACCAACGAATACAGCTTCAGCACCCAATTGCATTGCGAGTGCAGCATCGGCTGGCGTGGCAATGCCTCCTGCGCAGAACAGAGGAACTTGCAGCTTGCCGGTTTGCTGTATCTCTTGAACAAGCGGCAAAGGTGCGCCTAATTTTTTGGCCCAATCAAACAATTCCGCATTATCAGCCTGCGTGATCTTGCGAATGTCGCCCAATATGTTGCGTAGATGTCGAACCGCTTCAACAACGTTTCCGGTGCCAGCTTCGCCTTTCGAACGAATTAGTGCAGCACCCTCGCTGATACGCCTGAGCGCTTCCCCCAAATTTGTTGCACCGCACACGAATGGCGAAGTAAATGCAAATTTGTCGATGTGATGAGTTTCGTCGGCTGGGGTGAGCACTTCGGACTCGTCGATGAAATCGACGCCAAGCGCTTCAAGAATTTGTGCTTCAACAAAATGACCAATGCGCGCTTTTGCCATTACAGGAATGGACACAACTGCCTTGATGCCCTCGATCATTTCTGGGTCGCTCATACGGGCAACTCCACCGTCGCGGCGAATGTCTGCAGGAACGCGCTCGAGCGCCATAACTGCAATGGCGCCTGCATCCTCGGCGATCTTTGCCTGAAGCGGTGTCACAACGTCCATGATCACGCCACCCTTCAGCATTTCTGCCAGGCCGCGTTTGATATTCATGGAACCGGTTGCGCCGGATGCTGCATTTTTCGTCATGCTTTTAGCGTACCGACCGGATATGTCTCGCCCAATAAGCGAGCTACGGATTATCTCCGGCTAAAGGAACTTCACGTCGTCTGGGCTAGTGCCGACTGGCACGATTGCCGTCTTTTCAGCACGGGCTACTTCCACAAAGGTTTGGCCAGGGGTCAGTTTGATTACTGCGCCCGCAGAGTCCTTCAAGATGAACGGTTCCAGGCGATCCTCGCGGGTCCACGTACCTTCGTACACAACCCCATTAGTGAAAACATACGCTTTGCCGTTTCCAAGTGTTTTGGATGTTGGGCTGTAGCGATTGCTGTACTCCACCTCAAGCACAACAACGTTTGGTACTGCCAACTGTTCGTCTTGCGGGTCGACCACTGGAGTGCCATCTTGGATGCGAATGAATTCCTTGGTTGTCTTGTCCCAGTCCCATTGCACTTTGACACCGTCCATTGACACCTTCACACCAGCAACGTCTTTTGATGTTGAAGCATTGGCGTCACTTGCCGAGCGATAGGCAAACTGTTGCTGTGGGGCTGATGCACCCGCTGGGGCCAGAGTCCAAAGTTTGGTTGTCTCTGCGATCAGGTTGTGTGGCGCCGAACGATCGCTGTCGCGACCAAACCCGCCATCTTTGTTCGCAACCGTGTAGCTCAAGTCGACAAGGTCGGAGTCTTTAATTGCTTTGGAAACCTTTTCGTTGCCGCCGCTCCATACAAATAGAGGCTTGTTCAACGAACCCAGAAGATTGATGTCTTGGAAACGACCACTGCGAATTGGGCCGACCGGGTCGGAACCCTGGCTATGAAAGACCGCCGCATAGCGAGTGAGCTTTTCGACGTTTTCCTCAAAAATGATGTCTGCCTGATTGATACCCAACTGAGGCCGAGCAGAAGGATGATTGTCGATCTTCACAACCAATGCCGGACGATCAAGCGTGGATGAATCTTGGTTGGGAAGGCCTGTGAGCGGGTCGACTACAACACCCACTGTTGTTTCTGTTACTTCGGTACCAACGGGAGCACTGTCGTTGCTGGAGGAAGACGAGCTACTGCAAGCCGCAAGTACCGCGAAAGCTGAGATTGAAAGGAATGCTGCAGTAGTGCGACGTGTTTTCATGATGTTTACATCTCCCTGAGCAGTGCAATCCGCTCGGCAAGTGGTGGGTGGGTATTAAAAAGTTTATGCCACATACCCAACCTGCCCGCGTCTTTCACACCCGACATTGGCTGTTCGATCCATAGATGAGCCGTAGCCATACTGGCGGAATGAGTAACCGTGTTATCGGCCTGAAGTTTTTCTAAAGCCGAGATCAAACCGGGCGGATATCTGGTCATACGGACTGCCGACACATCCGCCAAGGTTTCGCGGCGTCGGCTTACAGACGCTTGCATCACTTTTGCGAGGATCGGAGCAAGCACCAACAAAACCAGCCCAATCAAAGCCAGCGGGTTGTTGCGGTCGCCACGGTCGCCGCTGCGGGCTACTCGCCCACCGTTCCACCACATCATTCGCAATGTCAAGTCGGTAACGATCGCAATGGTGCCAACGAGCGTTACCGCCAAAGTCGATACCAGAATGTCGTAATTCTTGATGTGCGACAACTCGTGTGCAACAACGCCCTCGAGTTCGACTCGGTTCATAACGTGAAGCAAACCGGTAGTTACAGCAATAGCTGCATTCTTGGGATTGCGACCAGTGGCGAAGGCGTTCGGTGCCTCATCTTGAATGATGTACACCTTTGGTTTTGGTATGCCTCCAGCAATGCACAATCCTTCAACCAGGTTGTGCAAACGTCGATACTCCTGTTCGTCTGCTGGATGCGCACGGCTTACTGCTAGCGCGATCTTGTCGGATTTCCAGTACGAACTGAACGCCATCACAGCCGCAATGACAAGCGCTATCAGTGTGCCTGTTGTGCCATTGCCAACCAACGAGCCCACAGCGACGCCGACCAACAGTGTTATCACCACGAAACCAAAGAGCAAGAAGAATGTTCGGCGTTTATTTGCAGCAATTAAATCGTTCATGGGCTGATCCTAAAACTTAACTTCTGGAACGCTGCGTGCTGCTTCTTCGGCTGTGAAAAATTCGCGTTCAGTAAACTTAAATATCGAAGCAACGAAAACAGCGGGAAACTTCTGGATAGCCGTGTTGTACGTTTCGACTGCATCACCGTAGAACTGGCGTGCGTAAGCGATACGGCTTTCGGTATTCGACAACTCCTCTTGCAACGACACAAAACCCTGGTTCGCCTTCAAGTCGGGGTATGCCTCGGACAACGCAAACAACTGACGCAACGCCGAACTCACCGCATTATCCGCAGCGGCTTGCTCGTGTGGAGAGGAGCCACTGGACATTGCAGAGTTGCGGGCCGAAACAACCGCCTCGAGGGCCGTCTTCTCGTGAGCCGCATAACCCTTCACTGTTTCAACCAAATTCGGTATCAAGTCGAGCCTGCGCTTCAGTTGCACATCAATTTGGGACCAAGCGTTGTCCACCTCGTTGCGCCTACGCACCAACTGGTTGTAAATGCCACCTACCAATAGGGCCGCTAAGCCAACGACAACAATCACAATGATCAAGTTCATTTTCCTAGTCTACGCCAGCAGATGAAGCGGTTAGGAGCGGCCCGACCATGGCCTACGAAGCAACCGATCGGGAAACATTGAAACCAAACGGTTCGGCCGAACTAGCAGTTCGTTGGATGCTTCGGACTCAAGCAACATCCGATAGATATCGACATATTTACTCGCGAGAAGACTCATTGAAAACTGTTGCGCCCGCAAATGACCTTCGCTAATGAGATTCGCACGCAACTGAGTGTCACCAACAACCCTGTTAATGGCAAAGGCAAGTTGATGGGCATCGCCAGGTGGAACGAGTAAGGAGTTTTTCTCGCTTGTTGCAACATTGACATAACCATCAATTGCACTGGCGACAAGTGATGCACCAGCCGCCATGGCCTCTAGAAGAACGATTCCAAATGATTCACCGCGAAGCGATGGTGCACAAAAGACGGTGCAACGCGCAAGCCGATCCAACTTGTCTTCCTCGGAAATTCGACCTAGCCATTCAATTCGCCGATCGCTCTGGAAGCGTGTCTTTAGTTCGTCAATGCCTTCGCCATCAGACGCAATCCACAGCCGAGCGTTTGAAGGTAAATCTGCCATCGCATCAAGCAAAACTTCCAACCCTTTGCGCGGTTCATGACGACCAACAAAAAATATTGTTGGCTCAGAACTTCTTTCCACCATCGGACGTCGGTAACGCTCGGTTTCTATGCCGTTGAATAACACGGTGTAGTCGCCGCCGAGATATCGGTGAGCCAACTCTTTCGCCGATGCAGATACTGCAACGCGAGTGCTGAGTTGATCCGCTGCCCATCGAGCAGTTTTGTTCAGCACCCGGTAGGAGCTGGAGTCTCCCGCCGCATGAAACGTTCCGACAGTCGGTGCAAGTTGCAACAACAGTGCGGTTGCCGTTGGCCCAGGTGCAATTGGTTCGTGCAAGTGAATGATGTCAAAGGCCTCATCGTTCAGCGCCCGAATGGTGCGCAACGCGGCAGATGGGTCTGGGGCAAGTGGCGCAACCGAACCGTTGGCGGCTGTTGGCAAACTTTTCCCTAAAGGTGTCACGAACGGCTCTGGCGGTGGACCATCGCATGGAGCAAGCACACGCACCTCGTGACCAATCCTCCGCAATTCGCGAGCCAAGCCCATCACTTGTGCTTGCACCCCACCCGGAACGGAGACACTGTATGGGCTGACCATTGCGACCCGCAGCATGTTCACGTTGTATACGGTAGACGGCAAAGGAGTTTCACCACGCCATGAATTCAAACTCATTACCGGCAATTTCAATTGTTGCAACCCCGACAAAGCGGAACGCCATTTTGCAACTGGCTCAGGAGGCGGAGTCGCGCGGCTTTGCGGGCCTTGCGTGCCCGAGCCTTGGCGCAACGCTCGGTCTATGCACCTCGCTCGCCCACGCCACGAACACCATTAAGTTCTGGACGTCAATTCAACCGGTGTACTACAACCACCCCGTCGAAATGTCCAACACCGCAGCACATATTCACGAGATCTCTGGTGGCCGATTCGGAATTGGCCTTGGCGTGAGCCATGCGCCTGTAGTTCAACGACTGGGTGTCGCTACCGGGAAACCACTTACCGACATGTCCAATTATGTTGCATCGATGCGCGGAAACTCAAGATTTAGCGGAGAACTTCCTCCGATTTATCTTGCTGCCCTACGCGACAAGATGCTTGCGCTATCAGTTGACGTAGCGGAAGGTGCAATTTGGGCCAATGCATCACTGTCAGACATTTCGCGTCAAGTTGAGTTGGTCCCATCTGCACGCCGATCTAGCTTCTTTATGGCAAACATGATTCCGACAGTGATCAGTGACGACGAAGGTGCCGCACTCGCGATTCATCGCAAAACCTTGACTGGCTATATTTCGCTACCCAATTACCGCAATTACTGGCGGCAAGCTGGCTACGCGGAAGAAATGGATGCAGCCGAAGCGATTTTGGAGACGTTGCCGAAAGAAGAACATGCGCAAGCGCTGCAAACGGCAATGAGCGATCGTTGGCTGCGCGACTGCACGGCATCCGGCAGCGCAGCATCGGTGCGCGAACAACTATCGGCATGGGCCGATAAGGGAGTTTTGCCGATAGCCGTCATGTCATCGACGAGCGGCGGCCAAGCCAAAGCCATTGCAGAGCTCTTTGACGCTTACCGCTGATTGCTCAACAATTCTGCTGCAAGCAGCTTGACTCTTTGTTCGATTTCATCTCGAACACTGCGCACCATTTCGATACCCTGGCCTGCTGGATCATTAAGCGGCCAATCGACATACTTCTTTCCCGGAATAAATGGGCACTCGTCGCCGCAGCCCATGGTGACGACTACATCCACTGATTCGAGAAGGTCCATCGTCCAACGTTGTGGCACATACTGCGAGACATCAATACCTTTTTCTTGCATTGCTGTTACCGCAACTTGATTCACGGACTTGGCCGGTTCGGATCCGCCAGAAAAAACTTCGATCTCTTGAAATTGACGCATAAAGCCCGCGGCCATTTGCGAGCGTCCGGCATTATGCACGCAAAGAAACAAAACACCTGGCTTACGCATACTCACGACTTTGCCCCCTGCTCAAAGAGCCAACGAATGATGGAATACCCAACAAAGGCCCCAATTATCTGCATTGCGATAAATGCAGGAACACTATTGGGGTCAATCCCTGCGAACGAGTTGCTCAACGAGCGGGCAATACTTACCGCGGGATTTGCAAGGCTCGTTGACGAGGTGAAGAAATACGCACCAGTTATCCAGGCGGCAACGGTGAACGGAACCAGATTTGATCTATTTGCACGAATAGTTCCCCAGATCACGAGGAGCAATCCGACAGTTGCCACGACTTCGGATATGTAAATGTTTGATCCATCGCGAACCTTCGTTGATAACTCCACAACCGGATGCTCGAACATCACATTTGCAGTCATAGCGCCCAAACAACCACCAACAGTTTGTGCAACTGCGTATAAGGCCGTCTGCCTCCAAGACACCTCGCCGAGCAGCGCTCCAACAATGCCAACGGCAGGGTTGAACGACGCTCCACTTACGGGAGCAAAGATGAGAATTAATGCAACAAGCGCGCCACCTGTGGCTACCGCATTGCACAGCAACTGCAGTGCAACATCGTCCGTGAGATTTGTTGCCATGATCCCGGAACCAATCACGGCGACGATGAGCAAACCAGTGCCCAACGCTTCGGCAGCCAGGCGACGGATCATGAACAACAATCTCCACCTGGAAGAACAGCAATATTGGAGCGGAAGGTGGGAGCATCAGCAAGCACCGTGTAGTACTCCCAAGGAGCACCATCGGGGCTTGTCATCCAGACCTTGTCCTGAACTGCAAAGCAGCACGTTTCGTTTTTTTCGATTTTTTCGACCAGGCCCAAATCAGAAAACTGATCGATTGCCTCCTCAACCAATTGTGCGCTCTCAAGTTCCACACCAAGGTGATTGAGGTGTTGGTACTCGGATGAACCATCTGCTTTGGTCTCGATGAGCACCAATTTGAGCGGCGGTTCGGCAATAGCAAAGTTTGCGTAGCCCTCCCTCACCTTTGCGGGTTCAGTTCCAAACATCTTCGAATAGAACGCAATTGATTCCTGCAAGTTCTGAACATTCAGTGCCAGCTGTACTCGCGACATGATGGTCTCCTTTGATATATTGATAGGTATCAATATACAACAACCCAGCCCTCGCAGTCGTATTCCAAAAGACATGAACTGCTGTTCGCCACTAAGCGACCAGCGCTTGTCAAAGCCCAACACCGAACAACTTGCTGTCGGCTTTGCGGCTCTCTCGGACCCGATCAGGCTCAAAGTATTCAACATCATTGCCTCTGCGCCGACGGAAGAAGTGTGCGCCTGCAACCTCGTTAAACCAGTGGGACGTTCACAGCCGACAGTAAGCCACCATTTGAAGGTTCTTCGAGAAGCAGGCTTGATTACGAGCACCAAACGCGGAACCTGGGTTTGGTATCGCATCAACGCTGAACGGTTGAGCGAACTGCGAGACGTTTTACGTTAAACGGTAAATCGTGTATTCATCCCTTGATAGCCAGGATCGCTTGGCCAATTGGGTTGAAATAAGTGCCATTGCTCTGGTGCTCGGCGAATAAGCAGTTCGATCTCTGTTGTCAATAGCTGCGTAATGCGGGCGACGTCTTCGCGCAGCGAACCCTGACGACTCACAGGAATCGGCGGCCGAACAACGGTGAAGTGACCGTCCACCCGTTTGGTGAAGTAAGTGGCCAAAGGTATGAGTGCTGCTCCAGTGCGTAGTGCGAAGAAGGCTGGCCCAGCTGGCACCGTAGTTTGCTCACCAAAGAACCGAACTTGAACACCCGCCCTCTCGCCATCACGAACGATGTCTCGGTCGCACAATAGAGACACAATCTTGTTGCCTCGAAGCGCTTCGTTGACCTTAAGCCCCGCACCATCGTCGAGCGGGATGATGTCGAAACCAACTCGTGTTCTCATTTCCAAGAACCATTCGAACAAATCATCGTTCGCGAGTTTCTCCACAACAGCGGTCAGACCGTAGCCCTGATCGACCAGCCACCGACCAGACCATTCCCAGCCTCCCAAATGAGGCAACGCCAACACTGTGCCTTTACCGGCGGCAACTGCACGCTCGATGTGATCAAACCCTTCAATCTTGAATCCATCATCAATCTGTCGTCGCGAAAGAGTTGAGAGTCTGAATGTTTCAAGGTAATAGCGGGCATAACTTTGAAAAGCTTCCTGTGTGGCTTGGCGTAAAGCAAAACCCGACAATGTTGGATTGATTCGACGAAGATGACGTTCGACTATCAAGCGCTTAGATCGCATTGCGATTGCAAGCGGACCGCTTAATGCAAATGCCGATGCGTGTGCAATTACCCCAGGGGTAAGTTTTGCGAACAACGATGCAGCGCGATAACCAGCGACTGTGAATGCATCCTGATTTGAAGCAGGCTTACTATTCACGCTTACTGAGTGCGCCGACGTCGCTGAAAGCGCGCGCGGTAGTCGTCCCGGCGGGCACGGCGGGATGCTCGGCGCGAACGACGAACCGCCATTTTTTCCGCCGTTACGGGCGCAACAGCGGCTTGCCTCCACACCTTGACGAACCTTTGCACTGCGGTGATGGCGACCAACACAAGCATGACCCACATAACGGCGAACAACAGCGATTCGAAAAGCAAACCAAAGCAAACAAGGATGATGCGTTCTGCCCGTTCCATTAACCCGCCCTTTGCAGTCAACCCAAGGGCCTCTGCTTTGGCGCGCTCATAAGAAATAAGAAACGAGAAGCCCATCACGGCAAATGGAAGCACCGCAGTTGTGCCACCGCGCGTATTGCCGAAGTACCAAGCAATGCCACCGAACATCAGCGCATCGCTCACTCTGTCAATTACAGAATCGAAGAACGCTCCCCGTTGGCTTGCAGAATTGGACGCCTTCGCTAGCGCGCCGTCGAGCAAATCTGGAAGCGCAGAAGCGATAACGAGCAACAGACCTAGTTGCAGGTATCCCGCTCCGATGGCAACCGATGCGGCCGCAGCAACAACGAGGCCGAGCAATGTGAAGTGGTCAGGCGAGAGACCCGTGCGGCGGAGAGACTCGCCAACTGGTTTCAAAGCCTTTTCGAAGTGCACCCGAAAGCTGCCGTCAAACATTGGCAATACCCTACCTTTAGACACCCTCGAGCTAGTTACACCTTGTCGGGGTTGGCCTCCACCAATTGCTCCACAATGCTTGCATCAACAGCATCGACCAGCACCAAAGCGCGCTTACGCGGTGGCTCCTCGGCGCTGTAGCAAAAGACCCTCCATGTTGGACGACTGCGAAGGCCTCGCCAAACCTGCTGGGCAGATGCGTGACCAACCGCAAAGTCGACTGCACGGGAAGCGCATACCAAAGCTTCGGTTTCGTTAACAGTCATTTTCCATGATGATGACCAAACAAAGAGTGCAACAGCAGCCAAGGAAAAACTGGCGATTACAAAACCGTTATTCACTGTGCCCGAATTGGAATCGCGCGCGACTAGCCAAACGATGAGACAAACTGCGGAAAACGATGCATAGATGAACGCAGGGATGCGCCTTCGACTGTTATCCGGAAACTGATAAGGACCAACGAATGCGGACACGTCGAGATCGTGAGGCAACTGATCGCGAACTTCGTCCTTTGATTGTTCGTTTGTATTCATGTCTTTACACTGCCAGAGATTGCCAGCGCGCGCGAACTCGCTGTGCTGTGACGTCCAACGCTTCTGGCAAAATCTTTGTGGACGCTATGGCGACCATGAAATTGGAGTCGCCACCCCACCTTGGAACAATGTGAATATGCAGGTGTTGGGCCACGCTGCCACCTGCTGCCTGGCCCAAGTTGATTCCTACGTTTACGCCTTGCGGCTTGTATTCCGCCTTCAACACTTGAACGCCTCTGGTGACGAGCGACCAAATCTCTGCATGCTCTTGGCTCGTGAGCAGTTCAAGGTCGGGAACTTCGCGGTACGGAATAACCAATAAGTGTCCGGGCGAATATGGAAAGGCATTCAGAATCACGAAACATGTTTCTCCGCGGTGAACGATAAACGTCTCTTCGTCTGGCAGACCTGACGAAAGAATCTCGCTAAACACCGAAACATCACTGGGCTTCGCGTGCGAATCACGCTGGACGTACTGGGCTCGCCAACCATTCCATATTCGGTCCAACATGGTGAGCGCTCTAGCCCCGAAGGCCTGAAATATTCGCTGCTGACTGTGTCTCAACCCGTAGCTGATCTATGAAAGCAGCAAACTTTACGTCTCGGACAACATCTCCACCACGTGGGTTGACACCAACAGTTTGGTGGGCAACATCATCATCGCCTACAACCAACACGTACGGAATCCGTTCCAGCTTGGCGCTGCGAATCCGTTTACCAAGTTGCTCATCTGCCGTTGAAGTGTCGACTCTGAAACCTTCTGCAACTAATTGATCGACAAGCGACTGCGCGTAGGCCTCATGACCTGACGTAACTGCAAGCACACGAACTTGCACAGGCGCTAGCCATGTTGGAAATGCGCCGCCATAGTGCTCGAGCAACACACCGAAGAATCGCTCCACCGACCCGAATAGGGCTCGATGCAACATAATCGGACGGTGTCGGGCATTGTCTGCGCCGATGTATTCAAGACCGAAACGCTCGGGGAGGTTGAAGTCGCACTGGATCGTGCTCAATTGCCATTTACGGCCGATTGCATCGCGCACGTCAATGTCGATCTTTGGTCCGTAGAACGCAGCATCACCTTCCTTGACTGAATACTGAACGCCGTGGCGCTCCAACGCCTCACGAAGCGCGTTGGTTGCTTTGTCCCAAATTTCGTCGGTTCCTACCGACTTGTCGGGGTCGCGCGTGGAAAGTTTAAATTCGAAATCTTCAAAACCGAACTGGCGTAAAACAGACAAGACGAAGTCGAGCAGCGAAGTAATTTCGTCCGCCATTTGGTCTTCAGTGCAGAAAATATGACTATCGTCTTGAGTGAATCCACGGATGCGCAACAGCCCGTGCAGTGTTCCGGCCCGTTCATAGCGATAGACGGTGCCAAGTTCGAAAAGCCGAAGCGGAAGCTCGCGATAACTGCGCTGTCGATCACGGTAGATGAGACAGTGCATTGGGCAGTTCATGGGCTTCGGGTAATAGGTGCCGTTGTCCATCTCCATCGGTGGATACATGCCATCTTTATAGAAATGTAAGTGACCAGAAGTTTCGAACAACTCGGCGTTCGCAATATGCGGCGTGAAAACAAATTGGTATCCGCCCGTCTGATGCCGATGGCGGCTGTAGTCCTCCATCAACTTGCGAATAATTGCACCTTTGGGATGCCAAACTGCCAGCCCGCCGCCAAGCTCTTGCGGAAAAGAAAGCAAATCCATCTCAACAGCAAGTTTGCGATGGTCGCGCTTCTCTGCTTCGGCAAGGCGTGTGATGTGTTCTTCAAGAGCCGACTTCGACTCCCATGCGGTGCCGTAGATGCGTTGCAACATCGGGCCCTTTTCGTTGCCCCGCCAATACGCACCGGCAACCTTCATGAGTGCAAAGTGGCCTAGTGCTGACGTGGTGGAAACATGAGGACCGCGACACAAATCAACGAAAGTTTCCGTGTTGCGATACACACTCACTACATCGCCATCTTGAACTTCGCTGGTATCCGAACCGTCAGCCGCACCTGTTGTCACACGTTCAATAATCTCGCGCTTGTAAGGCTGGTCGACGAATAGTTTCAATGCGTCGGCCGAAGACATTTCGCTGCGAACAAAGGGCTGACCTGCCTTAATAATCTCGCGCATCTTCGAGTCAATCTTTGAAAGATCATCGTCGCTGAAGGTCAGGCCTCCGGGCAAGTCGAAGTCGTAGTAGAAACCGTCTTCGATTGCTGGCCCAATCGTGAACTTTGCACCGGGATACAACTGCAAAACGGCCTGAGCCAATACATGGGCCGTCGAGTGACGAAGTACGTGCCGACCAGCATCCGAATCGGATGTGATGATTGCGACAACAGCACCCGATGGGAGCGGCGACCCAAGGTCGGACTCGGACCCATTAACAACTGTTGCAACTGCGGCTTTTGCTAATCGAGATCCGATGCTTTTCGCTAAATCAAGACCGGTGGAACCCTGAGGCAAGGTGCGGACCGAACCGTCAGGCAAAGAAACATCAATAGTCGCGGAAAGGGAACTCATCTTTACGTAAGTCTAGTTTCTCAAACTGCCTAATTTTGGAACAATTAAACAGATGCGAATTTGTCTGAATCTTCAGCAGGCTCGGCTGCGGTGTTTCTTTTCGTGGCATAAATGTTGCGATATTCCTGGCCTGTAATGGACTGAATCTCAAACATCACTTCGTCAATCATTTCACGCATGATTAAGTGATCATCGGTTCTGGATGCGTAACGCTCGGGAGAAATTGCCTTGCCGATTGTGATCGATACGCGCCCACCCGTCTTCGGAAGTTTTGCATCGGGTGGTTGTATCTCCCGGGTGCCAACCACGCCCA
>CAZNBF010000002.1:0-3480 GCA_964571325.1 uncultured Acidimicrobium sp. | reverse complement strand
TCGGCAGCCACCAACGCTGTGTTTGCTTTTTCTCCACCTTCTCTGTCCACCGGGATCATCCCTAGAGCAGGAAACAAAAACTTCGTCTTCCAGGAATCCATGTATTCACTCTTTCCTACGAAGGAGATGTTCCTCGGAGCATGAACCATGATGAACGCAGAATCGAGAAAACTAATGTGATTGGCACACAGTATTGCTGGACCATCAGTTGGGATTTGATCGAAGCCATTCAACTCGAATTTCCACAACGCACGAGATATCGGGCGTACCACACGCCTCGCGCGCGACTGCAACTGCGTCGCACCACGATATATATCGCGCGGCTGTCGCTTGCCAACCATTACATCAATACACCCATCAGCGATGCGGCGGCGCCAACATCAAAACCTCTCTGAGCGGCATCGTCAATCATTCGCACAGCCGCCGGGGTGTCGAGGTCGTCATCAAGGGCATCTCGAACATCATCTAACACGGTACGGCCACTAGTCATCTTCTTGGCGGATCGTGTTGAACGCCATTTGCTGAGGCGTTCTTGGTTCCTACCCATCAAGCCTTCGTCCCATTCCCACTCCACCCTGTAGTGGTGTTCGATCAATCCCAGCCGAATCGCCATCGGGTCGTGCTCGGTTCGCAATTTGTCTACAAAAACTAAGTTGCCCCTGCTCTTCGACATCTTGTGACCGTCCATCGAAACCATTGCAACATGCATCCAATGTTTGACGAATGGCTGTCCTGTCGCTGCCTCAGATTGCGCTCGTTCACATTCGTGGTGAGGAAAAATGAGATCGCTGCCACCACCGTGAAGATCAATTGTTGTGCCTAGCTCGCGCAATGCGAGTGCCGAACACTCGATATGCCAACCAGGACGGCCCGCTCCCCACATGGTTTCCCAACTTGGTTCGTCGGCAGCCGAAGGATGCCACAATACGAAGTCGAGTGGATGACGCTTGTTTGGGTCTTCTACGTTGCCGCCACGCTCGCGAGCAAGGGCGATCATTGTCTCGCTGTCATAATGCGAAATGTCACCGAACTTCTGCGACTTCGTCACATCGAAATAGACAGATCCGCCTGCCTGATAAGCGAAGCCTCGGTCCATCACCATGCCTATAAACCCGCGAATATCGGGAATGGCGGAAGAAGCGCGCGGCGTACTGTGCACTTTCAAAGCATTGAGCGCTTCCATATCTCGTTCGAACCGTGCTTCTTCACCTGCAGCCAAATCCAGATAGTGCACCCCCAGCTCGCGCGCCTTTGCGAAAAGTGGATCGTCAACATCCGTTACATTTCGAACACACTTAACTTGATGCCCCTTGTCAATCAATCTTCGTTGCAGCACGTCATACGAAATGAATGTAAAGGCGTGACCCAAATGTGTTGCGTCATAGGGCGTGATCCCGCATGTGTACATCAGCACCGTTGGTCCTGGCTCAAACGGCACAACGTTTTGTAGTGCGGTGTCGTACAGTCGCATCATTCCGAGATTGTTGTCTTTCGACCATTGCGTGGATCAATATCTGGTATGCCAGTAAGGCGAGGTGCAACTCTTGTCTTGTAGCGAACATTTAATTGCAAAAGAACTGCCGTGAATGCTTCCAGAGCAAGTGCGTTCGACAAACGACCAGTGTTCAAAGGTCGACAACCGGGAATCTGCTGCACCAAGTCGCTCACTACTTCGATGGCTTCCGGGAAGTCGCTGCAGATTAAGACATCGCTGTCAACTTTGTGATCGAGATTTCCCAATTCTTTTGCGGGTAAATGTTGCATTGCTGCAACGACTCGGCTGTGCGGTATCTCCGCTTGCACATGGGCCGCAATGCTTCCGCGTGGAGGCACGAGTGGTTGAAACTCCTTGCCTACCTTCACAAGCGCGTTAGCCATTGTGATAACAACCTTGTCGCGTAGCTCTTCGGCAAACTCGCCGACTATGGTTGCGGTCGAATCCCACGGCGTAGCGACAACAACGAGTTCGCAACCAACAGCATCGGCGTTATCGCCGGCCGTCAGACGAAGTTGATGGTTGGGCCAAAGGGCAACGAGCTCGGCCACCTTTTCTGCTGAGCGGTCCTTTGAACGAGACCCAATCACGACGTCGTGACCAGCCACCCCAAGTCGTATCGCTAGGCCACTTCCGGCGGGCCCCGTACCTCCAATAATCCCAATGCGCATAGAGCGAGCCTTACACAAACGGGTACCACGAACTACGGTCATAGCCATGGGAATTTTGACTGGGAAGAATATTGTCGTTACCGGAGTACTCACCGACGCCTCACTGGCCTTCGGGGTTGCTCAATTAGCTCAGCGCGAAGGGGCCACCATATTGCTCACTGGGGCTGGGCGGGGCCTGTCCATAACCGAGCGGACAGCGCGAAAATTGGACACGCCAGTACCCGTTGTGGAGTTCGACGTAACGGTCGAAGAGCATGTGGAGTCCGCGCGGGCCGCAGCCCTAGAACACCTTGGGCGCGTCGATGGCGTACTGCATTCGATTGGCTTCGCGCCAGCCGTTTGCTTAGGCGACGACTTCATGGCGGCTAAATGGAATGATGTTGCCATCGCTATGCAGATTTCGGCCTACTCGCTGAAAACGCTTGCAGATGCATTTGCGCCGTTGATGACCGCAGGCGGTTCGTTCGTTGGTCTTGACTTTGACAACACCGTGGCCTGGCCCGCATACAACTGGATGGGTGTCGCAAAATCTGCACTCGAATCAACCAGCCGATACCTGGCTAAAGAACTTGGTGGAAAGAAGATCCGCTGCAATCTTGTTGCCGCTGGCCCGATCAAGACGATCGCCGCAAAATCAATCCCGGGATTCAAAACTTTTGAAGATGTGTGGGATGAAAGATCCCCTCTAGGTTGGGACGTCAACGACTCAACTGCAGTTGCTCAAGCATGCGTTGCGCTTCTTTCGGATTGGTTTCCTGCTACGACCGCTGAAGTAATTCATGTTGATGGCGGCTATCACGCAATGGGTGTCTAGTTGCGCCCTTTTTCCATAAACGTTCGAGGAAATGTTTTACGTGCTTTCGTCGTAAGCGCCATCTGCTTAGCTGCGTTTAGCGTAAACACCGCAGTTGCCGCTGCTAGTACATCGCCGACTGATCCATTCGCGTCACAACAATGGGGGCTCACTGCAATTGGTGCTCCGCAAGTTTGGCAATATTCACAGGGCGCTGGAGTGACTGTTGCAGTTGTTGACAGTGGCAGCGGGCCACACCCAGACCTCACAAACAACCTTGAAGTCGGTCGCACATTTTTCTCGCTCATCGAAAGCGAAGGTGCCACCGATGTTGACCTCAAAGATGGCCACGGTACGCACGTAGCGGGAATCATTGGCGCCGTTGCAGACAACGGCATCGGCATTGCTGGAGTGGCACCGAAAGTTCGACTACTTCCGATACATGTTCTGGATTCGGAGGGATCGGGCGATTCGCGAGACGTTGCCCGTGGAATCCGATATGCAACCGACAGCGGTGCACG
>CAZNBF010000001.1:75305-90421 GCA_964571325.1 uncultured Acidimicrobium sp. | reverse complement strand
CAGAGGGCAAAATGCGCGAACTTCCGATTTTCATCGGTGGGCCTGAAGCATCCGCAATTCATTACGCGTTAGAGGGCATTGTTCCTGAAAGACCACTTACTCACGACCTGTTGGTGTCGGTTGTGTCTGAGATGGGTGGAACCATTGAAAAGATCGTTCTTACGGACGTAGTCGAACACACCTACTTCGCAGAGATTGAGATAGCCGTCAAGGGATCTACTAATCGAATATCGGCGCGTCCTTCGGATGCGGTAGCCATTGCTGTTCGTGTTGGGGCACCGATTTTCGCTGAATCAGCCTTAATGGACTCGGCTGCAAAAGAGCCATCAGTCGTTCAACCAGACGACGAAGAGGGAATCTTGGACGATTTCCGCCAGTTCATCAACAGCATCAACCCCGAGGACTTTCAGGGCTAGTCAACGAGGAATCTTGGGCTTAGCCTAAAGATATGGATCAGGGTTATAGCGGTTCGCAAGCAGCCGAGGTCGTAGGGATTACATACCGGCAGCTCGATTATTGGGCCCGTACTGATTTGATTCGTCCGTCTTCCTGCGACGCGAAGGGCAGTGGTACTCGCAGGGTGTACAACTACCGAAACCTGTTAGAGCTTCGCGTTATCAAGAATCTTCTCGATGCTGGCATCAAGCTCGAATCCGTCCGTGAAGTTTTTCGTTATTTGCGAGATCACGTTGACACCGAGATAACAGCCGCGCACATTGTTATCAGTGGTCAGTCGGTTGTGTTGTGCCAAGGTGACCAATTAGTTGATGTAATGCGTGGCGGTCAAGGTGTGTTGAATGTATTGCCCTTGGCCGGAGTGAAAGAGCAAGTTGATTCACGGATAGTTCTCATGAGCAACGCAGCACTTCAGCCGAAGCTCGGGCAGCAGCACCGCTCAATTGCGCTTTAGTTTTCGCTTGTTGGGTTCTTGCTAGGCCCACTTTGTGGCAGGAACGAAAGTAGTGGCCCGAGTCGTTTTGTCAACTCGTTCAACGCGCCGCTGATATCTGCAAGTTTCGAAGTCGCGGATAGCGCGCCATTGATGTGTGGAGCAATCTGACGAACTGGTCCTTCTATATCGTCAAGTAATCGATTGACCCGTGTTGCCACTTGATTCAGATTGTCCATCGATTGCACAAACAACTCCATACTCGCAATCAAGGCTTCTACGGTTCGTTTTGCTTGGTCAACAGCTTTCGCGCCGTTTGCCAACGGATTGAGCGCGTTAACCAGGTTCAGCAGATCGTCTAGGCCGTTGGGCTGCTGTGTAGCGCCATTTGTGGTTTCGCTCATGGCGCAAGAGTAGTGGGGAAGTGGCTGCTCCGCCTTTGCGTCATGACAAAATAGGGGTCTATTGCATGGTGCCGTATTGGCCAACATCTCCTGCGGTGCCACTTCTGAGGGCTTTAGCGGTGGCCCAATCTAGGTCCTCTATGAATTTCTCGATGACGCTTTCATGAACCGCGTTGACGGTGCAGTGCAACGAGTCGGGAGGGGTTTGGCGATCGACATACCATCCTTTTTCCCAGAGCAAATCGGCAATTGCAAAAACATTCAGTTTTTGCATATCCCGGGCTCCGAAGGACAACAACAGAGCATCAGGTTCCGCGCGGAGTTGCAGAGATGAGTGATTGCGAAGATGATCGGCAAGCTTCGACGTAGCCGTCAATGCTTGTTGCGTAAGTTTTATGTATCCGTCATCGCCTAAATGGTTCATTACTGCCCATGCCGCTGCAATAGGACCACCGGATTTCGTTCCCAACATTCCGGACGATGCATACATGCCGCCAAGCCAGTCATCTGTAAAGAACCCTTGAAACGAACGCAGCCTTTTGTCGGCGTACATGATGACCGAGGAGCCCTTTGACGTGTACCCAAATTTGTGTAGATCGACTGACATCGATGTCACGCCGGGTGCTCGGAAATTCCATGAAGGAATGCTGCGTCCGAGGCGCTCGAGATAGGCGAGTGATACGCCGCCCATACACGCATCAACATGGCAGTTGATTCCCATTTCCAACGCGAGTGCAGCCACCGCAGGAACATCGTCAATCACGCCCTGCGGATATTGAGGGGCAGAGCATGCAACCATGATGGTGTTGTCATCAGTTGCTATACGCATTGCTTCTATGTCTGCCCGCCAGTCGGACTTAACTGCGGTGCGACGAAGCTCGATACCGAAGTAGGCGCCCGCCTTGGCGAAGGCTGCATGGGCTGAACTAGGCAGGACGACGTTGGGGCGAGAAATACCCCGATCCTGGGCGAACTGGTCGCGGGCAGCCTTGAGGGCCATCAGGATGCTTTCGGTTCCGCCGCTGGTGAAGTATCCGGCCGAATTGCCATTGGCCCCCAGCCAAGTGGAGGCAAAATCAAGCACCTCGGCCTGCATCCTTCGAAGACTGGGGAACGCAGCGGTATTCAGGGCATTGTCGCCAGCACAGCGTTTGTAAGCGTCCTCAGCGAGTGCTTGCACCTCGGCGCCAGCAAAGTACGCAAGCGAAAATGCGCGCCCATCACGCCACCGAACATCGTCGTTACGCAGATCGTCTAACCGCTTCAGGACGTCGAGCGATGACTGACCATGTGCGGGCAGTTTGGTGGGTGACCGTTGTTCAGAAGCCATATGTTTGTTGAAGAATCCTAACTTTACATAACTATCATTATGGGCGAGGAATGCCAGAAGGAGATGTCCGGCTGGGCGTCAATTGCTCTTCCGTTAAGGGCTTTGCGGCCGCCAGCAGCCAAACCAAAGCTGCCTTGAAATCCCGCGATGTTGGGTCGATGGACGGGTCTAGGTCATGCTCCACGTCGTGGATTGCGCACTGCAGTACATAGATCTGGTCTCGAAGGGCATCGAGTTGGCTTCGGGTCATTACCAATTCGTCCTCGCTTAACGCAAGCTCGCTGGCCCGCTGCCTGGCAACCCAGTCCCATTGGCGACATGACTGAGAACAGAATCTGCGTGGCCTACCGGCACCCACAGTGCGCTGCATTGGCATTCTGCACCACGAGCACCTGAAAGCACCAGCAGGCAACGTTGGGCTTTGCGTGTTTTCCAACGAACTACGCAATTTCGTCATGACAAAAAGGTAGTCACTGCATGAGTATCAATGGTGGATTTGCTTCCATACTGAATACATGGCTCTTCCACAGGCTCCGGCGCGACGATTCGCAAGCGACAACGCGGCTGGGGCTCATCCTGCGGTGATGGATGCACTCCTCCGCTGCAATGAAGGCCACCAATTGGCCTACGGCGCTGATGAATACACGCTCCGCGCGGAAGCAGCATTCAACGAACTGTTCGACCAAGACGTGGTGACGAGGTTCGTGTATGGCGGTACGGGCGCAAATGTGTTTGCACTTGCGTGCATGTTGCAACCCGCGCAAGCAGTTGTCTGTACAGATTGGTCGCATATCTCTGTCGACGAGACTGGTGCGCCCGAGCGACTGCTTGGTGCGAAGCTCATCGACCTACAAAGCCCGAACGCAAAGTTGGTGCCTGAACAGATTCGCAGTCAAGCGCATCTGATTGGTAGTGAGCATCACGTGCAGCCCGGTGTTGTCTCACTTACTCAAGCCACCGAACTCGGGACGCTGTATACGCCTGATGAAGTGAAAGAGATATGCAATGTCGCCCACGATATGGGAATGCTTGTTCACATGGATGGAGCCCGCATTGCACACGCAACAGCTGCACTCGGCGGAACAAGAGACGCATTGCGTGCATTTACATGTGATGCCGGTGTAGACGTATTGACATTCGGAGGGATGAAGGCCGGCGGCGTCTTTGGCGAGGCAGTTATCTTTTTCAATCGTCCGCTCGCCGAACGTTCGAAGTACATTCGAAAACAGTTGACTCAACTGCATTCGAAGATGCGTTTCATTTCGGCGCAGTATTTAGCGCTACTTGACAACGATTTGTTCATCACGCTCGGAGCACAATCCAACTTGGGCGCAGCCCGTTTGTACGAAAAATTGCACCACATCGATTCGCTCAATCTGAACACACCGCCAGCGGTGAACAGCCTCTTCCCCACCTTGAGCCCCGCAGACAAGCGAGCGCTGCAGGAGTGGTCATTTTTCTGGGATTGGGATGAAAAGGTCGGCCAAGTCCGTTGGATGACTGGTTGGGATGTCACTGACGCCGATGTAGATCAATTCGCTTCTGGGGTTAAGGATCAACTGAATAAGGGTGCTTAGGGCTTAATTGACCGATTGATTAGTTTCCGCTACAGTCCCGTTTGTCCTGTTGGGGGCAATTGGAGCGGGGGCTTTATGGCAGCAGTTGATGTCTACTCACGGCGTGAGCAAACCGACGACGCGTGGATGAACGTTGCGGCGTGTCGTGGATTGACCGAAATCTTCTTCCCTCCTATCGCAGAACGTCCGCAGTCGCGTTTGCGTCGCGAGGCAATGGCTCGCACAGTGTGCGCAGAATGTGCAGTACTCGAAACCTGCAAAACCTTTGCCCGAGAAAATCATGAGTATGGTTTTTGGGGTGGGGAAACTGAAGAGGAACGTCATGAAGCCGGCTACCGGCTCATCGCCCCAATCGGAGTTCGCAACGTCAATCGCTAGCTCTAAACGCGTAGCTAACGACGCGCAATACATAGTTCGTGCTGCTTGGCTCGATTATGGCGATGTGCGTCAGATCATTGCAATTGATGAAGTCAGTGCTCACGTTTCAACCAATCGTGTTTTTCGCGCAACACTCGACGACGGTTCTCAGGTGGTCTGCAAGGTTTCGTCTTACGGTTCATACTTCTTGTTCGTCGAAGATCACGATCGGTTGTTTAAATGCCAACGACTATTGGCAAATACCCGCTGGTCTTCATTTCTTGCAACGATTCTGAGCAAGGATGGTCGTGTTTATACGTGGTACGACGAAAGCTGCTGGGCTGTTTTCTATGTGGATGTAGAGCGAGGTGAGCAACTGCCAAAGATCCTTACTGACGATGATGTACGCAAACTAGCCACCGAAATCGCCGAATTTCATCAAGCATGCAGTTCGATCGCGCCCCAATTGGCCCCAACGTCAAATTCGATTAAGGGCGATGCAATCCATTTTCTAGATCAGCTTGAGCAAACCAAGTCAAGCGAAGTATTCGGGCTTTCACAGGCGGATATTTCAACCGTCAGGCGAAGCACCCACCAATTCCTGGTGGAACTTGAAAACATCACGTTTGATGACTGGCCGAAGATTCCCATCTTGTTGGATTGGAACCTCGGTAATTTTTCGGTTCAACGAGACACTTCAAACGGTTTTCAATTGATGAGCCGCTGGGACTATGACTGGTTTCGCATCGATACACGATTGCTGGATTTCTACTTCTTTTCCAGAGTGAGTTCCAAGACTGGCGACAAGACAAGTTTTACCTATTCTCCGCACACGCTTCTCGAACCTAAGTTTCTCATATTTCTCAAGTCGTATCATTCAGTAAACCCACTCAGCGAAGCAGAATTGCGTTTTCTTCCCTTCGCCTACCGTTTTTTCATCTTGAACTATGTCATCCGAGACGGATCAAAGTTCTTCAGATCGGACTTGAGCGCTCAATTCAAACAGGAAGCTGCACGAATCTATCTTCCACAACTCGATGATTTTGACGCCGAACCACTGCTCGGTATTCTTGACTAATCCGCTATTTTTCGCATTTCTTTCGCGAACCTTTTGCCTTTGTCGACATAGATCGCCGCGCCCAATGCAATCTCATCGGCTCGTGCCCGACCCTCTTTAATTACGGCAGGCGTGCCTACCGCTAGCGCACCTGGAGGGATGACAGTGTCGTTGAGTACTACAGCATTGGCGGCAACAATTGCACCCGTGCCTACGCGGACTCGATGTAAAACGATGGCACCCGAAGACACTTGTGATCCGTTTTCGATCGTGCATGCTTCTAGATGCACGATATGACCGATGACGCAATCGTCTCCTACGGTCGTGCCGTCCATTGGTGTCGTATGAATAACCGTGTTGTCTTGAATGCTGGTTCGGGCACCAATCTTGATAAATCCGTCGTCTCCGCGCAGTACGGCGCCTGCCCAAATGGTGGACTCGCTACCGATTTCTACAGATCCAATGATCACGGCATCCGGGTGGACGAATGCCGATTCGTGAATGACGGGAACACGATCGCCAAATGCGTAGATTGCCATGCGTAAGACCGTAGTTCGTTGCGAATATCCCATAAGGCATTGGAGTTACAGCACAGCGCCAGTACCGTAGAGCCCCATGTCTAGGCGCATCGATATCGAACTGACCAGTAACCGCAACGATGGAACTTGGTCGTGGCGCGCCGCGGGCGCGAAGGCACCCAAAGGCGTTGTTGATGCGTCACTGTTAGCAACCAGCGCTAAAACAGGAGACGTCCTCAAGGTTGAAGCAGATTTTGATCTTGATGGGATCACTGTTCTCTCGGTCGTCAATGTCAAGGAAAAAGGTCATCGCGGAACTTTGTTGGAAGTTCTTGTCAGCGAGAAAGAGTTTGTACCTGTCACCCAGAAGCTCGCGGAAAAGGGAAAGTCTGACCGCAAGCCCCGCGGCGACTCCAAAGGACCTCGCAGAGACGGAGCCAACGCGGGTGCTCGCCCACCTCGAACCCCGCGTACACCAGGCTCAGAAAAAACCGATGATCGCAAGCCAAGGCGTCCTTCGTTTGTCGCTCCACCCGAGTTGCCGAAGCGTCCCGCAGCCAAACGACTGAAGCCAAAGCGCACTCACCGCATCGCGGTCCTTGCTGCACTGCCAGAAGAGCAACGTGGAGTTGCCGAACGTGCGCTCGATGGCGGTATCAAAGCTGTTCGCGATGCTGTGAAGCTTCAAAATGATCAACTGCGTAAAGATGGCAAGCCGGAAGTTCCAGCCGAAGGTCTTATCTCGATGGCCCAAGAGCTTTTGCCAAAACTTCGCGTTGCAGACTGGCTAGACAAAGCCGAAGCCGCTAAAGCCGATATCGAACAACTCGATTTGCGAGACTTGCGATCTGTCGTTGTCGCCTCCGACGATCCAATGGTCGTTCGCGACGAATCGACACGCGTACTTGCGTCCGAACTGAAAGCCGCGTTGAAGTCGAAGCAAGAGTCGAGTCAGGCGCTTTGGCTTGCAGATATCGCTGCTGCAATCGACGTCTCGCGCATTGTGCGTGCACTCAAGATTTCAAGTGAGCCACCAAAAGCCGGACAGCCATTCCCTGCAGAACTTGGCGCCAAGCTGGCGCAGGCTGCAACGTTGGCCATGTCATCGGAAAAGGCACCTGATCGTTGGATTGCCGTGCTCGAAGCTGTTGCCTTCTCCCCTGTACGCGCGCAAGTGAAGCCAACTTCTGTCCCAGAGAACCCAGGCGAAGCACTACTGGCAACCGTGAAGCGTGTTGCAAGTTTGGTGCCGCATATTGCAACTCAATTCGGAGTTGTTGCAGCAGCTGGTACATCTGCTCCCCGTCCGCTTCGCCCAACCCGCCCGATTCGTCAGAAGCCAAAGCCCGCATCAACGCCGGCCGCAAAGCCTGCTGTTTCGGCACCGGTAGTCGTCGAAGCACCAGCAGAGCCAATTGCTGCAGCCGAACCAGCCGCACCAGCAGTTATCGACTCACCAACTTCTCTGTAAGTCGGGTGAGCGCATAGTCTTTAGACATGACTGATGCCGTTTTATACGAAGTTCAAGGAAAAATCGCTTACATCACACTGAATCGTCCCGAGGCTCGCAACGCCGTCAACGGCGATGTAGCCCAGGCAATGGAAAGCGCAATCGATCAGATGGAGAACGATCCATCGGTGTGGGTCGGTATCTTGCGAGCGAATACCGCAGGACAAGAACGTCCAGTCTTTTGTGCAGGCGCCGACTTGAAGGCAATCAACAGTGGTCAAGCAGGTGCACTGAATACAGCCAAAGGCGGATTCGGTGGCTTCGTGTACCGCGAACGTAAAAAGCCAATCATTGCGGCTGTAGACGGACTAGCAACTGCCGGTGGTTGTGAGCTGGTGCTTGCCTGCGACATGTTGGTGGCTACCTCGCGTTCGGCTTTCGGCCTGGCAGAAGTGATGCGCAACCTCATCGCAGGCGCGGGCGGTTTGTTCCGCTTGCCGCGTGCTATTGGCAAGAATGCGGCGATGGAAGTGATTCTCACGGGGCAACCACTCCCCGCCCAACGGGCATACGAATTAGGCATGGTCAATCACCTCGTTGAACCTGGGAAAGCCGAAGAGGCGGCGCTGGCGCTCGCTGAACGAATATGTCTTGCTGCACCGCTGGCAGTTTGGGCATCAAGAAAGATTGTTCTTGCTGCTGCGTACGAGTCGGACCAGGTGCTCATTGACATGACCAATAAGGAGTTCGGAGCGATTCTTGCTTCAGAAGATACGAAAGAAGGCCTGACGGCATTCATCGAAAAGCGTCCGCCAAACTGGCAAGGTCGCTAAAGCAGGTTCTTGCCCACAATCAAGAGCTGCGCACTCATCGTGGCGCGTTCGAACAAGTTCTTCATATCTCTGTCTCCGGGTAATGCCAATCCCTCGAGCACCGTGCATCCCGATTCTCGAGCAATTTTTTCGCTGTGCTCGATGAGCATCGCGCCGAGCCCAAGCTGCCTCGCCGATGAATCAACAAAAACCTGTTTGATCAATGCTTTGTGAAGTGGTTTGAAGATTTCAACAAGCAGATATCCGTGGATCACTCCTTCAGAAAGACCAACGAGCAACCGGTATTTTGCATCGTTGACGAGGTCTTTCCATTCGTCTCCGATGCGCGGGGACATTTCCAGAAACTGAGCCAATCCCCTGAAATTGGACAACGATTCGAAGGCCGTATCTTCAAGGACCTTCAAACTGCTTGCGTCTGTGATCAAGGCCTCGCGAACATTGAACATGTGGAAGCTCAACCTTCGAGATGTGTTTGTATTGCAGAGAGGACAGTGCGCCTGTTGCGGTTGAGAGCTTCGTATGCCTGTATCGACGCAATCTCGACGCTATCGAGAGATGGCAACAGAGCAATGATCTGGGGCGCTGAAAGCACGGAGTAATTCAAGATCGGTTCGGCTGTTGGAGTCGACTCTGGTGCTTGCGGCGTAACCGGCGTATTTTGCACAGGCGTCTCGGTGTCAATGCGGCGCTTTGCATTGCCGACAATCTCTCCAGCCTTGGATGCGCCCATACGAACAACAAACTGGCCGATCATCTTGGCGTTGCGGGACTGCTGGCGTATCTGGGGAGATTTGTCGGCTACAAAATCTTGAGCGGCCTGTGTGGCCGATTGGGCTGCAGTTATGGATGCTCCGATTACATTGCGCAGAATATCTCTGGCTTTATCGTCTGCACTCACGACACGAAGAGCGGACAGGCATCATCTTCAACAGGGCAACCTGGAGCACTATTTCGCACGAGCAGGAAGCACTGCGTGCATTGCGTCTCGTCTGGCCTGCGAGGCTGCAAACGCTCCATTCCGTCGGTCTTATCGTCGACTACTGCATCTTCTTCATCGTCCTCTGGTGGTTGATCGTCTGCGGCCGTGAGCTTGTCGCGAAGAATGGAATCTAGGTCGGCTTCAACGTCATCTTCGGTGCGAAGATCGTCATCGTCATCGTCATCATCTGATGACTTCTTCGCAACCACTTCTGTTGCAGGAATTGCATCGGGGTCATCAATCAGGTCATCAACGCCCTCAAGCGCACCCGCTGCTTCGTCAAATGGTTCGTCCTCTAACTCGAGTCCGAGCGCGTCTGGGTCAATCTCGTCGCCGTCAATCTCCTCGACAATCATCATTTCTGGGTCAAGGTCATCGGGACCGATGACATCATCATTTGACATTCAGGATTCCCTTCAAAATATTTAGTCGGTGGTGTGCGGCGAGACAATAGCCCATATAGGCCCAACAAACACGAATTACTTGTTTTCGCGCCTTGATTCTGCCTTGCGCTCGGAATCCAGACGCTCGAGATCGGGCGCGGCATGCGTGATATGTGTCATTGCATCCGCCACAGCCCTATGCCCAGCCTGTTCTGCGATCAGTCGGTGCATCTCCAACACCACTCGTCGATAGGCCGGGTGTCCTTGAGGGGCCGAACGCAACTCAAGCAGGTGAATCGCTTCTCGAGCATTGAATTGCATCACATATCGCAATCGGTATGCCATTGCAATTGCATAGGCAGCCTGTTCGGGATAGTCGGGACGAAGTGCCTCGTACAGCGTCGACGAGCGAGTCATGGTTTCCTCGAATACCTCGTCCATCCCGGCCTCGGCAACCAGTTCTGGCATGACGTAACCATGATCCGGAGACAACCGTTGCCATTCGATGGTCAGCAAACGGTGCCGCTGCAGATCTCTGAAGGCGCCATAGTCGCCAAGCACATCAAAGCGATAGTCGATTCTCTCAAATGCACGACCTGGCTTGTGTCGACGATTCTCTCGATTGCCAACATAAGCAGCGATCAGTTTGACTCGCTCTTGATGTGACAGCCCTTCTACACGCTTCAACAACTGCGATTCCGGTAAATGTGAATGTGCATAGCAAATAGCAGCAAGCAATTTCAGTTCACCGTCAGGATCAAAGTCAACGAGTGAAACTTCGGGTACGGGATCTGGCTCTAAGGCGCCAAATAAGTCATCAACCAAGAAGCTCGTCTTGTCGTGATTCTCTGCAAGGTAGTCGCTCCAACGTCCGCCGCGATCCGGTAAATCCACACGCTTCAGGAAACTTGGAATGACTTTTCGCAGTTCGACCAACATCAAGTCTGCATAGTGCCGCGCTTCAGGCAGGGGGTGCGCGCGCATTCGAAGCAACATCGATTCGTAAGCCTGACCAGTTCCAAAAACGCCAACATTTGATAAAGCCGATGCTGGAAGCACACCGCGAACTGCGTCGAGCCCTTTCGCTCTCGTCGCCTGTCGATAAACGAAATCGGAGTCGTTTATATTTCGGGGAATAGTGGCTCGAACATGATCCGTAACACCCGTTACGAGTGAGGTGTAGGTGTCAAACATGCGGTCCATGTCCCCTACATAACGGGTACCGAATGGGCTGTTGAGAATCTCTGGATCACGGAAATAGCGGTATCTTCCACCAAGGCGCGCGTCGTAACTGATGTAGCGAGTGCTCTGTTCGAGGTAGCTCATCAGGCGGCCCCACTCCAGGATCTTCGTCAACAGGTTGGAAGCTTGTTCGCAGGCAAGGTGGACTCCGCCCAACTGAGCAACCGAATCGTCACCGTATTCAAGGAAGATTTTCTCGTAGAGCGATTCCGCATGATCCAACCCAATGGTTGCGTCAACCGTGATATCACCAGCAAGATCAAGGTCGCCGACAAATTCATCGATGAAGAGCCGCCTCAGACTTTTTGGACTTCTGCTGTAGCGAGCGAACAACGCGCCTTTCACCACCTCGGGAAGGTTGACGAGGGCGAATACAGGACCGTCGAGATTTGTGAAGTAGCGCTTCAGAACCTCTGATTCATCACTTGTAAAGGTCTCGGGAATATAAACGGTCACGGCGCGTAATACTAGAAGTCGCGATGGGTTGAAGCGGGCATACCGCCTTATCGGCGCATCGGCTAGACGTACAGCGTTATTGCATCGGGAATAACCTGCATTCTCACCGATTTAACCAGTCCGAGGGACTCCCCGTCTATGACCAAGCGAGTCCCTTTTGACCGTGCTTCGTCTCCAACTATGGGCCACGAGAAACGCTCAGTCTGCTTCGTTGAGATATCGGGATGTGGAAGGTGGCTTGACGTTGGTATTCGTCTCCAAGCCTGCAGCCGCTGCATAAATGGCATTAAGGAACTCACAGTAAGCACATCCATCACTCCATCATTCGGGTGAGCCTTAGACAGCAATTCCCTTGTGCCCAGATAGCCACAATTTGAGACGATGTATACATCACCCAACCATGATCTTCTGCCGATGAGTACCGATCCAACGGCGATGTCGTCACGATCTCTGCCGTCAAGATCGGTGTAAGCAACTTTTATAAGGTCGATCAATACTTTGATCCGTTCTCGATCGGTTGTTGGCGCCGCGATTCCTAGTGCCTGGTTCAAGGTGCCCGACTTGAGAACAGCCTCGGGAATGATGCCTTTACCGCGGACATGCTCACCAAGATCGCGTTCGGTCGCAAATTCGAGAAGTCCTATAGGTGCAGAGCAAGGCTCACCCCATTGTTCGCCTTTACGTATTGTCATGACGAAATCCTGCCAATCAAACTTGACGATGCAACTACACCCCTAAACAACAGTTCGGAAGCCTTCGTTGCCGATTCGCGATCGGTTTCGTTGGTAAAGATCATTGCGAGTTGTCGCAATACATCAATGAGTTGTTTCATTGTTCGAACAAAATCACCGGCGGTCACTTCATCCGATTCGAGTATGTCAAGTAACGAGTTTCCTTTTGCCCAGTCGTGAGTTGCTGCTATGAAGCCTGGGTCTGGGCTGCGATGGTTTTGCAACCCAGATGCCGTCTCGGCTTTAACAAGCCTCCTGCTGATCTTCTGGATGGCCAGGAATCGCTGCTTAATTTCGTTTGACGGGTAATGTGCAGAGCCGACCTCGTCGCGATTGCGATCCTCGTAGATGAAGGAACTTACAAGTGCAGCAAGGTCGACTGGGGAAAGACCAGACAACAAATCCTCCGAGATGCATTCTGCGATGAGCAGGTCTGATTCGTGGAAGATCTTGGACAACAGTAAACCTTTGTCGGTAAGTGCCCAGGTATCAACGTATTGCCATTCGGAAAGTAACTTGATCAGGTAATCAAACTGACTACTTACTGATTGAGTTGAACTAGAAACCCTTTTCTCCAAGCTGATCAATTCTTTCTTGATCCGCAATGCGCTATCTAGAGCGATAAGCCTTTCATTCAAATTTGGGTCGTTGCTAACGGGGTGTTCATCTTGAGTGTTGCCCGCATCCCGCGAAGTTTTTGGGCGAGTCTTGAGCCGCTGCAATCGTGAGGCAGTTTCCTTGAGAAACTTGGAATTTGTTGGCTGATAAGGCTGCGGTAATTCCATATGCGCAACCAGTTCAAGAAATTGGTCTGGGTCCTTTTCGCTTAATGTGATGACAAGACGCGACTGCGAAAGCAGCGTCAACTTTGCGCCAGTGCCACGCTGCGCAGCGCTGATCACAACGAAGCGTTCCGGCTGGCTTCGTCTGGTGAGTAAAACCACATCGCCAGGTCTTAGTTGGGCCAATTGGCCAGCGGTCAGCGAATTCGATGTGCGACGATTTGACGATTCCTTGTATTCGACAATGTCGCCGTAAGGGCTTTCGGCTTGCAGCATCAAGCGCTCAAATTCTTTAGATCGACGTTGAATGCGTGCCTGTACTTCCACGACATCTCGGTTCGCCTGAAACTGAGCGAAGGAAAGATTGAGAAGGTGTCGAGCCTGAACTTGCGAAGTTGTCTTAATCAAATTCGCAGCCATGTTGTACGTAGGCCTAAAAGCTGAATTGAGAACAAACGACTTGCTTCCAACGAGGGCGGCCACTTGATCAAATGGCAGGAACGGGTTCCACAGAGCAATGGCATGACCCACGTCGTCCAGTCCTCGCCTACCCGCTCTTCCGGTGAGCTGCGCATAATCCGAAGGTTTGAGCATCTCGTGGTGCTCGCCTGTGTACTTTGTGAGTTTGTCTAACACCACTGCCCTGGCAGGCATGTTGATCCCAACGGCGAGCGTCTCTGTGGCGAAAACAATTTTGATGAAACCCTGAGAAAAACACGTCTCGACGATCTCTTTAAAGGTTGGAACCATTCCGGCATGGTGTACGCCAATGCCTGCCTCAAGCTGATCGACGAATTGGGTGTATTCCAGTGCCGCCAAGTCGTCGTCGCTGAAATCCTTCAAACGCTCGTCGACAATTGCGAGCATCTCGCCACGCTCGTAGTCATTGGTCAGTCGAATTCCGGCTTGTAAACAAGATTTAGCGGCTTCGTTGCACTGATTTCGACTGAATATGAAATAAATGGCAGGAAGCAAGTTACTTGTGTGAAGCTGTTCGACAACCTCGGTTCGTGATGGCGTGAATAGCCTTCCATTGCGAGAGTTTTGTTGGCCTCCGCGCGAAGAGCCACGAGAGCCGTACGGATGCGATTTCTTAGACTGCCCGGAGACGTCGTTATCCAGTCGCGTTATCGCGGTATTGGCTTGACCCCCAACCAAAGTTTCAAACATCCGAATCTGTCTCGTCGCTTTGTCTCCCAGCATGTAGTGGTTTACCAACTCGATTGGTCGTTTAGTTTCAACGATCGGACGCGTCGGTCCTCTAACGGTTGTGAGCCATTCGCATAGTTCATTGGCGTTAGAAACCGTTGCCGACAGACACACGAGTTGTACTGTCGGCTCCAAGTGAATGATCACTTCTTCCCATACCGGACCTCTATACGCATCTTGGAGGAAATGAACCTCGTCAAGCACTACAACCCCGAGATTGTCAATCGAAGATGATCTGGCATAGATCATGTTTCGCAGCACTTCTGTAGTCATAACAACGATTGGAGCATTTGGATTAATGCTGTTGTCGCCCGTAAGCAACCCGACCTCGTTGCCTCCGTAAAGCTGAACGAGTTCGGTATATTTCTGGTTGGAAAGAGCCTTAATCGGAGCCGTGTAGAACGCTCTCATGCCCTTCAGGCGCGCCATGCCTATCGCGTACTCGGCTACAACAGTTTTACCCGAACCCGTGGGCGCAGCCACCAGAACACTTTCGTCAAGATCAATTGCATCAAAAGCGGAAATCTGAAACTGGTCAAGCGCAAAATCGTAATTCTTGGTCAGATTTATGCGCTGTTGACTAGACATCGTCGCTTAGTCGTCGTCTGCATCGTTGTCACCGCTTTTCCGTCGTCGACGTTGCACGATGAACCCGATAAGCACGGCTATCAAAAACAATAAGGTCATTGGTACTGCTAGAGCCAACATGCTTACTGGGTCGCCGCTAGGGGTTATCACTGCTGCGACGGCAAATATCACCATCACAGATACCCGCCATTGCTTGAGCAGTGTCTGTGGCGTAATAACACCGACAATCTGCAAGAAAACCAATAACACTGGAAGCAAAAAGCCAATACCAAAAGACAGAACCATCAGTGCAACCAAGCTGATGTACTTCGAGATCTGGTAGGTCTGCTCA
>CAZNBF010000001.1:59661-75205 GCA_964571325.1 uncultured Acidimicrobium sp. | reverse complement strand
CAGAACCATCAGTGCAACCAAGCTGATGTACTTCGAGATCTGGTAGGTCTGCTCAACATCTTCGCCAGACCACGAAATCAGGAATTCAAGCGCTTTATCGAGCGTCCAATAGGCAAGGTAACCGCCGCAGACAAAAAGCACGACCGAAGAGAGAATAAAAGGGACGGTGTACTTCTTTTCCTTTTTATTCATTGCTGGGACAATGAATTGCCATAGCTGCCACATAATCACAGGAAGTGCAATGATCAAGCCGCCGTACCCGCTGATTCGCATTCTGGCCGAGAGACCTTCGATTGGTCCGAGCGCATAGAGAGAACCATCGCAATTGAAATCTGGCCGAGCCACACAAATATTTCGATAGGGCTGGGTGAGGAATCCCAAAACAAAATCATAAAAAATCAAGATGACCGTTGCGCCGACAGCGATTGCAAGCATGGACCGAACGATCCGCATCCTTAGTTCGGTGAGGTGATCAATGATGTTCATCGACCCGCCGTCAGTTGTCGAATTTGACCGTGGCCACTTAACAGCCATCAGTTCTTCTCCTCGTACGAGATCACAGAGATTTCAGGATCTTCATCTGGAGATAACGCTTCTACAGGTTCACTTTGTTCTACGACTTCGGTTTCGCTGACGTGCTCTTCGACGTCGTCAGGTGCTTGCCATGGGACAAACTCCGGATCCGGTTCTGGCGAATAATCGGTGATCTCTCCTGCCGCCTCTTGGAAAACTGATTTGTACTCCGTCGCTGCACTTTGAAGATCCCGAAGAGGTTCCGCGAACGCCTGGCGGAAGTCATTCTGGGCATCACCAGTCATTCGCTTGAATTCGCCATAAAACTTGCCCATCTTTCGGAGCACGGTCGGCAACTTCTCTGGGCCCAGCACGACTAATCCAAGAATGAGCAGGAACATCAATTCGCTGCCAGAGAAATTGAACATGAAGTCATTCTAAAGGGTCTCTGTCCCATGCCATCTACGCTGTTCGCATGCAGCAGCGTTTACCGTCGATATTTGATGAGCCCATTCTCTTCGCCCATCGGGGTGCAAGCGCGCACGCAAGGGAGAACACCTTGCCCGCTTTTTCGCTGGCCCAAAAATTGGGCGCGTCGGGTATGGAGACAGATATTTGGATCACTTCCGATCGTCAACTAGTCCTCGATCATGACGGCGTGGTCAGGATGGGATTAAGGAAAAAGCCAATCGCGGAACTTAAACGATCTCAGTTGCCTTCTCACATCCCCACATTGGACGAACTAGTCAATGCCGTTGGTGAAGATATGCCTCTCAGCATCGATGTCAAAGACATTGCCGCATTTGGGCAATTAAGTCGCTACAAATTAAATCAAAGCATGGTCTGGCTTTGCCATCCCTCGATGGATGTTTTAAAGGAACAGCGATCGGCGTTGCCAGATTTCAAGTTGGTCAATTCTGTGAGACTGGCAAAAATAAAGGAAGGACCAGAGCGTCGGGCGGCCTCACTTTCGCAACATGGTATTGATGCATTGAACATGCACATCACTGACTGGAATGGTGGGCTCGTCGCGCTCGCTCATCGATTTGGTCTCGCAGCCTTCGGTTGGGATTTGCAGCACCCACCAGTAATTCTTGATGGACTGCGGATGGGCTTAGACGCGATATTCAGCGACTGGGTAGATCGAATGGTTGATGCTCAACGAATTCTTTAAAGCCAACGGGCGTCTCTCAAGGGCCAGATCAAACTGAACGCTCGCCCAACAACTAGCTCTGTTTCAATTTCACCAAACATGCGACTATCAAATGACTGCGGTCGATTGTCACCCATAACGAAAATGTGATCTTTGCTTACCACTGTTGGCTCGAGCTCTGGAACACGACATCGATCATCAAGGTTTATCTGCTGAACGTCGTATTCGTTGAGGTATGGCTCCGGTAGTTCTTCGCCATCGATAAACACCACACATTCGCGAATCTCAATAGTCTCTCCGGGAAGGCCAATTACGCGCTTGATCAGATCGTCGTGCTGGACCACTTCGCCATCAGTGGTGATCCGATCGAAAACGACCACATCTCCCCTTCCGATGTCGTGCAAGCGGTATGAGAGTTTGTTGACGAGCACTCGATTGTCTTGGAACATCGTCGATTCCATGCTCGGGCCCGAGATATAAAACTGTTGCAGGAGAAAACCCCTAACCAAAAGAGCTATGCCTAGGGCTACACCGACGACCACAACCCACTCACGTATGACCTTCAAACCATGCTGGTGGTCTTTTCGCCCTGTGTCCGTCGTCTCCATCGCCCATCAACCGTAGTGCTGGATTCGCACAACACTGGCTGTCTCGGTGTATTATTTAGCCACCAAGCACCGCGTTATACGCGATACACAAGGAGATAATCAGAATGAAAGTCTGGATCGATCAAGACCTCTGCACAGGTGACGGACTCTGTGAGGAAATCGCGCCCGACGTTTTTACTCTTCTTGACGATGGTCTCGCATATGTTCGCGAAAAAGACAAGATCTATGCCACCGCAAAAGGCAATGCCCAAGGCGCCGAAGGTATGGCAGTCATCCCCGATGGCCAGCTTGATGGAGTAATTGAATCAGCTGAAGAATGCCCCGGAGAGTGCATCTTCATCGAGCCGTAGTTATAACGGGGCGCTTGCCGTTCCGATATACCGACCAACAGTAAGAAATGCGGTGTGCGCGACCATACGGTGGTCTGGGCGCACAGCCATTCCCTCAATGTGCCAGGTGCGATGTAGCACCTCAAGTGTGCGGGACTCGATCCACTCGCTACCCATTGCCTGTCGGACTTGTACCGCCTGGGTAATGCTTGGGGTGTAGGCAACCAACAAGCCACCTCGTCGAAGCGCTTTGGTTGCATGAGGAACAACCGTCCAGGGTTCTGGCAAATCCAAGACCACGCGATCGAAATCAGTTCCGTCTATGCCCTCGTAAGCATCTCGAATCTGGATGGCGTATCTAGTTAATGCTTCTTCGCCAAGGAAACTTCGGACATTCGTTTTGGCTCGATTAGCAAAATCTTCTCTGATCTCGTAACCCGTGATAGTTGCTCCGTACCGCAACATGGTCATAGACAGCGCGCCTGAGCCAATTCCTGATTCGAACACATGAGTGTCCGGGCCGATATCAGCGATCATGCAGATGGGGGCAAGGTCCTTCGGGTAAATAACTTGCGCGCCTCGGGGCATTTCCAAAACGAAATCTTCCAGCGTTGGACGAAGCACAGAAAAGAGTGCACCCTTAGTAGTTGGGACCACAGCACCTTCTGTCTGTCCAATAACGAGATCATGCGCGACAAAACCCGAGTGGCTGTGAAACTCACCTTTTTCTACCAATGTTGTGAGATAACGACGCTTTTTAGAATCAATGAGGAGCACTTTGTCGCCGTAAGCAAAAATCCGATTCATCTTGCTCTCCTTGACTGACGGCGATTATTAATTATCTTCCAAATAAACACGAACCACCAAGCGAATAACCATTTACCGGTGTATCTACCCAAAAGCCTCGCGAACACGAGAGACCAAAGCCCCTGATTGCGCAAAGCGGGCCGAGATCTAACTACCTGAACTGTTCTCTTCAACTACGACCCGAACCGCGACGTTTGCGACCGCTTCGACGTCCTAGCGCATACGAAATGAGAATGATCACCGCTGCACCAATGGAAATGCCCGTGGTGATCGCTGCTTTTTTGTCGCTTACTTTCCCTTGCAGTTCATCCTGGACGAGTTTCAAACTTGATTCAACGTGATCCCGTGTGATGCGCTCAGCACTCATTAGATACCCCGTGGCTTGCGATGCAGGCTTGGCTTGCGAATACGAGCTTTTGATGAAAGCACCAGCGCAAGGCTGACGACGACAACGATCAGATATGGGATCCAAGTTTTGCCATCGTTCGAATTGAAAAGTTCAGATTGAACAAGGCGCAACAGACCGACCATGAGAAACGTGACGCCGAGAATCAGCGACACGGCGCCAAGTGCAGCCCACGCCATCCAGCGTCCTGCTCCACGAATCGGGTCGAGTGTCTCTTGTTTGACATAGTCGCGCAAGAGGTCGTACATCTCGCCTAGAGACGGCGCTTTTACGGCACGCTTGCGGTCAGATGGCGAAATACTCACCATTCCATTCAACCAGTGGAGTTCTGATATTTCACCCAAAGGGCATTGCGAGGTTGCCCTGTAAAGCCTTATGGCTTAGGAGAAATCTGAGCGGCAGAAGGCGAACTGGAAAATCTCGCAAGTGCCTCCCCCAATGCCGACCAGATTGGGCGATAGGTGCTCTGATTAGAAACTCCGGATCCATTCAAGATCAACGTAAACGTGCTTGCAAGTTCCGCGTCGTAGGTGACAAAGCCAGCCAACCCTTTAACTCCCGTTAATGTGCCGGTTTTTCCGCGCAGCCTTTGGGTGACCGCACCCTCTGTGAACAGATCGCTCAACGTGCCCGTACGCCCGGCTATTGCAAGCCCTGTTCCGAGCGAGCCAAATCCACCATCGCGTAACAGCAAAGCCTGAATTGTTGAACATGTAACTCGGTTGCCACGGTCAAGACCCGAACCGTCGTTGATGATCAGCCCTTCGGTCGGGATACCCATTTCCGTGAGCGTTGCGATCATTGCCTGAGCTCCAGCAAGACGAGTGCCCTGCTGCAACACACTCAGGCCTATTTCCTTCAACACGAGCTCGGCCGTGTTGTTGTCGCTGTTCGTGAGCATCTCGGCAAGAACTTCAGGTAACGGTCGAGAAGAGACTTCGGCAACTACAGGAACATCGGCCGAAGCCACACCCACCGAAGCGGCTCCGGAAACGCTGATGCCTTTCGCGACCAAGATGTTGGTGAACTCTTGCGCAGCTGCCAATGCGGGGTTGTCGGGCTTGATGGGATTGCCGGTAACTACTCCGTCATTGATCATCAGCGAACCAAGTGGGCCTACCTCTGTCGTCCTGATGCCCAAGCCAAGCGTGGGAGTAAAACGTTCGGTGTCGTAACGAGATTCATCACCTATAACCGAACCAGAGATTGTGCGCACCCCCGCCGCGAAGAGCGCATCGGCCAACGATTCGATACTCGTTCCGTTAAATGTCGGCAACGGCTCAATTGTCGGATACTGCGCACTAATCAACAAGGGGTCACCCCCGCCTACGAGGTACAAGTCACCCAAAATCGTCGAACCTTCTTGTATGCCCTGCAATTTCGTTTGGTAAACAAAATCGGGTCCCAGAATTTCCAAAGCTACGGACGCAACCAATACCTTCATCGTGCTTGCAGGGATGACTGGCAAATTTGGACGCAAGGTGGTGATCTGCTGTCCCTCAACATCAACGATAAGACAGGACTCGTTGTTTACCAGTCGTTCGAGACGAACCAAACTTCTCCTGAGCGATCCGATTCGCACTTCACTCGAGAGCGTGCTCGGAGCGCGCCTCGCCGAGATAATCGAAGCCGACATAGTTGCCATTTCTCGAACCTCATTATCGGCAGTAACCGAATCTGCAATGTTGTCAACAGTTTTCCACGCAACGCCAAGTGCTCCACCAATAATTAGTGTGAGCGTGCCCAAAAGGGTGAATACAACTCGAGGTGAACCAACCTTTACTTTGTGCTTAGCCCGCTCGATGCTGCTTGAATCCTCCAAATGGTTGAAGTTCATAACGTGATGGTCGACCTGAAATCTGAATAACGAACCATTTGTGCAAGTGCATATGCAGCTCGGGCGCCAGAGGGGTAACAAAGGCGTCCTGTTTCCCGCACTTTCGCGGGGCCTGGGTTGGCAGGGTCGGCAACTGCCAACTCTGTAGCGATGAGCACCGGTTTGCCGTACTTCTTAGAGGCTTCATCAGCAGCAAGTGCATAGCGCTCGTCTTGTCGATTGTGATATTGCACTATGCGTTCAAGACCGTGGTCCGGATAAAAGCTGCCTTCTCTCATTAGCCGCGCTTGATTGCTCTGAATACCTATCCCCAGGAAAATCACTGCATCTACATGTTTGTGCGCAGTAACGATGTCCATGATCTGAGGAATTGTGTCGCGCGTTTCACCTCCAGCGCAATCGATCGGATTATTCCTGCTCCAGCGAGGTGGAAGCAAATCTCCCAATTGGGTCATCAAATCATCAGGAAGCTCTACCAAGTCGAGTACACCGTCGCGAGCGATTGCATCAGCAGTGACTACTCCCCACCCGCCGACTGTGGTCAATACAACTACCCGATTCCCGCGTGGAAGAGGCTGGGTCGAGAATGAAGCCGCTACGTCAAATGCTCGCTCAATATCGTCAACACGAATAGCGCCCGTAGATCGACATACCCCATCGAACACTTTGTCGTCACTTGCTAATGCTCCTGTGTGGCTTGATGCAGCTTTACTTCCTGCTGACGTTGCCCCGCCTTTCACCACCACAAGTGGTTTGTGCTCTGACATCTTTGACATCGCCGATCTGAGCCGGTCGCCGTTCGAAACATGCTCTATGTACGCCAATCCAACTCGTGTGCTGTTGTCGGTTGTGTACCAATCTAAATAATCCTCGACGCGAACCTGGGCGGCATTGCCGGCAGACACTGCTCTAGAAATTCCGACCCCCGTCTGACGTGAATAGTTGAGAAAACTAGAAACGAAATTGCCGCTCTGACTCGCAACCGATATGCCACCAGATGGAGGGAAGGGCGCAACGATCTGGCAGCACAGCGAACGAGGTGTGCTGACGACACCTTGACCGTTTGGCCCGGCGATGAGAATGTCGAGCGAGTCAGCGAGCGAAACAAGGCTCTCTTCTGCCCGTGCACCCGCGTCGCCGGATTCTCGATAGCCGGCGGACGAAATGAAAGCACTGGTAATTCCTTTTTCCGCACACTGTTTTAGAAGTTCTTCGTTCGCAGCCGCGGGTGTACAGAAAAAGGCTAAATCTGCACTTCCAACCGGTAATTCATTCAAGGATGTGAGTGTCTGCACTCCGAGCACTTCTTCGCCTTGCAAATTGGTAGCAAAAATGCGCCCCGCAAAATTGTTCGCTAACAAATTGTGCAACGAAACAAAGCCAAATTTGCCTGGATGGCTTGATGCACCCACGACGACAACACCGTCGGGATTGAACAAGGCTTCAAAGTGTCGACCAGATCGGGCGATCGGATGTTGGGATTCGCTGGTCTCGCTCGAAAGCTGTTCCGTCCTTCTCTCCACAAGCGCATCAACCGCAATTAATTTGCCATCTGCCGTCGCTATGAGTGGATTGATGTCGATGGAGTGAATATCTGGATTCGCTTCACAAGCCGCACTCAAGCCGTTGAGAACTGCCAGCACACTGTGCACGTCTACCGCCGCTTCACCGCGAAAATCTTCAAGCAATTTTTGATGTTGCAGTGAATTCAACATCGATACTGCGTCTCGCTCGGTCAGTGGTAATGGGCTCAAGGCGACATCATCAATCGCTTCGGCCAAGACACCGCCAATACCTAAAACGGCCATCCGGCCGAACTGGGGATCAGTGACAACCCCGGCGATAAATTCGCGAATACCGGAAACCATTTGTGCGACCAAGAAGGACACTTCACCGTCATCAGCTGTTACAAGTTTGAGCAAATCGGCACAAGCGTTTCTCACAGCTTCTTCATCCATCAATCGGAGCCGAACTAGACCTCGTTCAGTCTTGTGGGCAATGCCATCACCAGAAACTTTGACCACAACTGGATAACCAATTGCATTTGCAGCAATACACGCATCCTCGATCGTGCGGGCAATCTTTTCAACCGCAAAAGGCAACCCAAACGGAGCGAGCAGGCGCTTGGATGCCTCCTCGGAAAGTGTTTCGGTTGATGGCACGATGTCCAACATTAGTACCTGAACGACTCGTCAAGACTTGAACAAACAACTACTGTTTTGCCGTGCACATAGTTTCAGCCCTATTCATCGAGTCTTTCGAAATGCGCCAAGTCGATGGGCCAGCAACACGAATCGATCTCACTGGCGTGCATTTCTCATTGGCCGCCCCCTCGCCGGTACCCGTCACCATTGAGCCGCATCTCATGGGCTTGATTTACTGTCCGCCAGACGATTCCGGCAAGGGTGTCTTCGAGGTAGTTTTCCGTTCTGGGATGGCCGCAGACAGCACCGAATTGGCGCGTAATGTCAGCCCATTCACCGTCGAGCCTGGCAAGTTCACGTATCGGCTTGTTCGCGGGGCTCTCGAAATGACCACCTACGGGCCTATTTATGCCCACTGCCGAATTGGGCTTGGCGGCTGGCTCATCGTCCCTTTGACCTTGCTTCCGCCAAAGCAGTAGCCAGAACTACAGTCTCGGCGTGCCTTCTTCCGAAAAACTCTCCGCTGCGACAGATGCAGCAGTCGTAGCAATAACTCGTGGTCTTGCGATGGATGCCCCTTTGGCTGCAAAGAGCGGTCATCAAGGAACCGCAATGGCTCTTGCGCCACTTGCACATGTTTTGTATTCGCGAATACTTCGACACCACCCAGGTGATGCCGCATGGCGCAATCGTGATCGATTTATTTTGTCGGGTGGACATGCATCCATCTTGCAATACGCAATGTTGTTCTTGTACGGCTACGGCCTCGAGATGTCTGACCTACAGGCATTCCGCCAACTCGACTCCCAGACACCTGGACATCCTGAAGTAGGACACACACGTGGAGTGGAAGTAACGACTGGACCTTTAGGTCAGGGTTTTGCGAACGCTGTCGGTATGGCGATTGCCGAACGTAATCTTCGCGCTCGATTCGGAGAGGATCTGTGCGATCACCACACATACGTCATTGCTGGTGATGGTTGCTTAATGGAAGGTGTTTCGCACGAGGCAGCCTCTTTGGCGGGACACCTGGGCCTCGATCGCCTTGTATGCATCTTTGATGACAACAAGATAACTATTGACGGAAGCACTGGTCTCGCCTGTTCAGACGATGTTGCGATGCGATTTCGTTCTTATGGTTGGAACGTAATTGAAGCCGGCGAGATTGGTGAGGATCTGGACGCACTCGAACAGATGCTTTCTCGCGCGAAGGAACATGTCGGTCAACCAACCTTATGTATCTTGCGAACCCACATTGGCTTTCCTTCTCCGGATTTAACTGACAGCCATGAAGCTCACGGCAACCCTTTCACTGCAGAGCTGACAGCAAGAACCAAAGACGTAATGGGTATTCCAAATGAGCCTTTTTGGGCTCCATCGGATGTGGTTAACTCTGTCCGAGAATTTGCCTTAAATCGAGGTTTGAACTTAGCCAACGACGATCGTGTCCGATCTTCTCAGTCACCACTGCATTCCGCATATGACGCATGTTGGCAACAACCAGATCAAGGCGTGATGCAAGGTCTACTCCCCTCATTCGACAGCCAGAGCAATTTTGCAACGCGGCAGGCCATCCAAAAAGTCATTGAAGCGACAGTCTCTGCTGTTCCTGGTTTGCTTATCGGATCGGCAGATTTAACGGGAAACACCGGCGTGAAGGTTGGCGGACAGTCACCTCATGCAAAGAATGCACCCGAAGGACGCCAAATATATTTCGGAATTCGCGAACATGCGATGGGAAGCGCGCTCGTAGGCATGGCTTTGCACGGTGGTGTAGTGCCAGTTGGCGGAACGTTTTTTGTTTTTGCTGATTACATGCGCCCTGCCATTCGATTGGCTGCGTTATCCAAGGCTCGCTGCATCTTTGTGTTCTCCCACGACTCGGTTGGAGTTGGCGAGGATGGCCCAACACACCAGCCGGTCGAGCATCTAGCCTCACTCCGCTCCATACCCGGACTTCAAGTAATTCGACCTGCCGACAGCAATGAAACTTCTCTCGCATGGCTTGCCGCTCTCGAATTTGACGGGCCAACGGCACTGATTCTGAGTCGGCAAAACTTGCCATTGTTGTCCGACGGGACTGCCGTTGTTCACGGTGCAGATGAAGTATTTCGGAGTGGGAACAACCCCGTTGCTACCCTCATCGGAACAGGCAGCGAAGTTTCGTTGTGTGTTACTGCAAGCAAAAAGCTCCATGAATCTGGCATCGAAACACGAGTCGTTTCCATGCCATCTTGGGATCGATTCGAGGCAGCCTCAGTAGAGCATCGCCAATCAGTACTTCCTGCTGGTTCGGCAATCGTGTCTGTAGAGGCGGCATCAACATTCGGTTGGTACCGCTACACGCATTTCAACGTAGGCATCGATCGTTTCGGAACTAGTGCACCCGGCTCGGTCGCGATGGATTCGCTCGGAATCAATGTCAACAATGTTGTCGAAACCGTCAAAAAAGCCATTGCGGCGAACGCTTGAGTTCATGAGCAACAATCTTCAACGATTGCACAGCGAGGGTGGCCAAAGCCCGTGGCTGGACAACCTCAAACGCAGCTACATCACTAGCGGTCATATGCGCAAGGTGATCGATAGCGGGATTCGCGGATTGACCTCAAATCCATCGATTTTCCAGAAAGCAATTCAAGGTTCAACCGACTACGACACCCAGTTCGCAGAACTTGCGAAAACGGGAAAAACTGCCGTAGAGAGCTACTGGGAAATGGTCATCCAAGACATTCGTGATGCCTTAGAACTATTCCACCCCATCTACTTGTCGAGTGATCGCCAGGACGGTTATGTGAGCGTCGAAGTAGATCCGATGTTGGCACACGATTCTGAGGGAACCACACGAGCCGCTCGCCAGCTAGACCAAAACGTTGATCGCCCGAACGTCATGATCAAGATCCCGGCAACTGTTGAGGGAATACCGGTTATTCGCGAAATGATTTCCGAGGGCCGCAACGTCAACGTCACTCTCATTTTCAGTCTCGAACGTTATTCCGACGTGATTGAGGCGTACATCTCGGGCATGGAAGCGCTTGCAAAGTCGGATCCGTCAAGGCTTTCCCATGTTGCGAGCGTTGCGAGTTTCTTCATTTCTCGAGTCGATGTGGAAGTTGACAAACGTCTTGCCGCGCTGGGAACACCTGAAGCCGATCTACTCCTCGGCTCTTGCGCGATTGCACAAGCCAAATTGGCATACAAGTTGTTTACAACGAGTTTTTCATCGCCACGGTGGGAAGCTTTGGCAAAACTGGGAGCACGCGTACAACGCCCGCTTTGGGCTTCTACGTCAACAAAGAATCCCCTGTACCCCGACACTTTGTATGTCGACCAATTGATCGGTCCGTCAACAGTAAATACGTTGCCAGACCAGACAATGGAAGCCTTTGCCGATCACGGCGCAATTGCTCGAACCATTGACGCAAATGTTGAAGATGCAGAGTCGGCATGGATTCAGTTAAGAAACTTCGGCATTGATATGACAGAGATTGCTGCTCAATTAGAACTTGAAGGTGTTGAATCATTTCAAAAAAGTTTTCAAGAGCTGATTGCTGCGCTTGAACAAAAGCTCGAAACGCTTTAGACCATGAATCAAGATGCACTCAATATCGAGATCGATCGCTTAGTCAAAGAATTCGGTTCAGCCCACGACATTGAATATGTAAATGATCTCGTACGAACCTCCCTGTTGTTGGGAACCGACCAAACAACCACCCTCGACTTGAAGATCGCCTCGTCTGCGCTGCGTGAAATGCGGGATGCATTTCAGATGTTTCAACCCCATGCGCACCGCCGCAAGGTAACGATTTTCGGATCGGCTCGAACCAAGTCGCACGACCCGTTGTACAACCACACAGAGAACATCGCTCGGGAATTAGCCCAGCGCGGTTGGATGGTCGTCACTGGGGCTGGCCCGGGAATCATGGAAGCGGGCATGTCCGGTGCCGGACGTAACCAATCAATTGGTGTCAGCATCCGCCTCCCCTTTGAATCGTCGGCAAATCCGATCATCGCTGGCGACGACAAGTTTGTCTCAATGCGTTATTTCTTTACCCGTAAATTGATGTTGGTCAAAGAATCGCATGCTTTCATCTGCATGCCTGGCGGTTTCGGCACATTGGATGAAACTTTCGAATTACTGACGCTTGTGCAAACCGGCAAATCCGCACCGACGCCGATCGTGATGCTTGACCTCCCTGGTGACGACTTTTGGCACTCAATCGACGAAGTTATTCGTAAGCAGATGCTTGAACGATCACTTGTTTCCCCAGAGGATTTGGATCTCTATCGGGTGTGCGAGACGATCGAAGACGCGGTGAGCGAAATTACGCTGTTTTATCGCAATTACCATTCAATACGGTTCGTCGGAAAGCACTTAGTCGTTCGTCTACAGCTGCCACCAACTGATTTGCTTTTAGAAGAGCTAAATGCCGAGTTCGGATACCTGTGCAAGGCAGGCTCGTTTGAGGCAATCAGCCCCACCCCATCCGAGATCAGTGATAACGATCATCTCGATAAGTTTCGAATTCGATTTGAATTCGTTCGTGACGACTTCGGTGGCTTACGCCGCCTGATCAACAAACTCAATCAAGCCGCGACAGAACCCCAATAGCCTTCTCGATCGCCCGGCGAGCCTGAGTGATCTGACGTTCACTCTCTGGGCGCTTTGTGGCTCCTGCGCCATGAGCCTCCTTGAGTGCCTTTAACGCTTCGTCGGCCAACTGCTCCGAAATGGTTTCAAGTTGGCTTACGATTTCGTTGAAGTTGCTCACAGGTCAAGTATGTCATGTAAGAACTGTTGGAAGTGGCTCCCAATCGTCTAGCGTCTGTGCTCGTGCCTAGACCAGATGACCTCCACGAATACATCAGTTTTTCCGATGGCGACTCCGATCAGACTTGGATGATTGATGCGACATACATGCGTTCCAACTACATGTGCATTTACGGCCAAGGCTGTAAGGGTGTGTTGGATGACGATGCAACCAAATTGCAGCAAGGTTGTTGCAGTTACGGCGCGCATTTTCTCGATAAGAAAGATCTCGCTTCGGTCCGCAAATCCGTGAAGCGCCTCAAGCCAGAACATTGGCAGAACTTCGACAAAGGCAAAGATGGTCGCTGGTTAACGAAAGAGCGCGATGGCGCAGAAGTTACGCGTCGCGTCAACAATGTCTGCATTTTTCATAACGAACCAGACTTCGAAGGCGGCATGGGTTGCGCCTTCCACATTGCCGCACTAGAGGCAGGCGAACGCCCGATGGACTGGAAGCCAGATGTTTGCTGGCAAGTGCCTCTACGCCTGGAGGAATTTACAGAAGATGATGGTCACGTTGTTTCGTTCGTTCGCGAATGGAAGCGGCGCGACTGGGGTGAGGGCGGTGCCGATTTCCATTGGTGGTGCACAGACGACTCGAAAGCATTCGTAGGTGATCACCCCGTCTACAAGTCGCTGAAAGAGGAGCTCGTAGAGCTCATCGGTTCAAAGACCTACAAGACCATGGTGCAACTGCTGGAAGAAAAGAACTCGGTTCCTCTTCCCCACCCGCAGGTAAGGCGCAAAACCAAGAAAAAGTAGTTTCTAGTTAGAACTCTTTTTGGTGTACTTGCGGCGGTCTTCCATCGACAAGTACCTCTTGCGAATACGAATGAAGTTTGGGGTCACTTCAACAAGCTCGTCGTCGCCGATCCATTCAATTGCCGACTCGAGTGTGTGAGTAACTGGCGTAGCCAACTTTGGCCCGTCATCATGGCTATGTGTACGGATGTTGGTTTTTTCCTTCGCACGCACGGCGTTAACGACCATTTCATCTTCGCGCGCATTTTCTCCAACAACCATTCCCTCATAGAGGTCGTCGCCGGGCGAAACGAAAAGCGTTCCCCGCAACTGCAAGTTGTCGAGGGCATAGGCAGTAGATGTACCCATACGGTCTGCAACCATTGCGCCGCCAAGACGGTGCGGTAGTTCGCCACACCATGGCATCCAGCCTGCGAGGCTCTGGTGCAGCAATGCAGTACCGCGTGTCACTGTGAGCAGCAACGACCTAAAACCAATAAGACCACGCGAAGGGGCCTCGAAACTAACAATGGTTCGTCCTGGGTCTCCGGGACGAAGATCGGTGATGCGTCCCTTGCGAGGAGCAAGCGCCTGTGTGATGGCACCCACATACTCTTCGGGGACGTCGCATGTTCCCGATTCGAGTGGCTCTTGTTTCTTGCCGTCGATTTCCTTTGTGATTACTTCAGGACGTGAAACTTGAAGCTCGAAACCTTCACGGCGCATATTCTCGATCAACACCGCAAGCTGAAGCTCGCCTCTGCCTGCAACTTCCATGATGTCGGCCGATTCGGTATTTGCGATCTTGATGCTGACGTTGCCGAGGATTTCCTTATGCAACCGATCGCGAAGGTGGCGACTTGTGAGGTACTTGCCGTCTTTACCTGCGTAAGGGGAAGTGTTCACGCCGAAACTCATTCGAAGTACTGGCTCGTCTACTTCCAAACGCTGCAGAGGAACTGGGTTATCAGACGCCGCAATGGTGTCTCCAACTTCCACTTCTTCGATGCCAGCAACGATGAACAAGTCACCAGCAACAACTTCGGCAACTTCGGTGCGCTCGATACCAGTGAACGCAAACAAACTTGAAAGCTTGCGCTTAATTACTGGAGCCGGGTTGGCCTCAGTCGGCTTCTGACAAAGCGCGACCTGGTCGCCCTTTCGAAGCACACCCGAGATAACACGACCAATTGCTAAACGACCGAGATAGTCGGAGGCATCAAGGTTGGTAACCAACGCCTGCAACGGTGCGTCAGCATCGTTGTCCGGCACTGGAATATGTTCAACAATTCCGTCCAGCAACGAAGACAAGTCTTGTGACATATCCGGCATTCCAATACCCAGCATCGAACGACTCTCGCGTGCAACAGCCGAATAAACAGGGAAAGAGAGGTGATGGTCAGCATGAGCAAGGTCAAGGAACAACTGCTCTACTTCGTGCAGAACTTCTTCGGCTCGGGCGTCCTGGCGGTCGACTTTGTTGATCACCAAGATGACGGGTAAATCGAGGGCCAAAGCCTTTGACAGCACATATCGCGTCTGGGGCAATGGGCCCTCCGCGGCGTCTACAAGAAGCAAAATGCCGTCGACCAGCGCTAGTGCACGCTCTACTTCACCACCGAAGTCGGCGTGTCCAGGGGTGTCAACAAGGTTGATCTTTGTGCCCTTCCACACCACCTGGGCAGCCTTAGCAAGGATGGTGATGCCGCGTTCGCGTTCTTGGTCGTCGGAGTCCATAACGCGGTCGATAACAGCAGCATGGGCGGCGAAAGTACCCGTCGAACGCAACAAGGCGTCGAGAAGAGTGGTTTTTCCGTGGTCTACGTGGGCAACGAGCGCAATATTGCGCAAATTCTCTGGTTTTTTGGTCATGTTGGGGGGTGATAGTTCACGCGGGCTCGCCCGCGTGGATTACATCTCTTCCTCGTCGCTTTCTTCCTCGTCTTCATCGAAACGGACTCCATAGCGCTCTGCTATGGCCGCATATTCATCTTCTTCGGACTCGGAACGTTTTTCACGCCCACCAAAGCCAAGGGCCTCCGCTGTGGGGCCTGATTGCTTCAATTTGCGCGCTTCCTCGAAACGACGGTGACGACCCTTCTTCACGGTAGGGGCTCCGAACTTGGCTCGGGCGACTACCGCTTGGACAGCCGCCTATTGGATAAACATCGCGGGTCAGCCTAGCGGTAGAAAGCCCGC
>CAZNBF010000001.1:32154-59561 GCA_964571325.1 uncultured Acidimicrobium sp. | reverse complement strand
ACTCTGAGGCTGCGCTTGTGCGATACCCAACAGCGCCATGTCGGACAGCACTCTGCGCGGCGGAATGTTGGCGCTCATAGCTCGCAGTTCACGCCAGCGTCCAAGTGACTGTGCGACGCCGCGAGCGCTCCCCTTCAACGTGCGAACTTCTTTTATCTTTAGCCAGGCATCTTCGGGCGAGGATGGTCCCGCAGGCTTGAGTCGCAATTCCTCACAAGCGTCCTTTACCCATTCAATTCGACCAAAGGCATTCAGCTTCTTCAACAAGAGGTCATGAAGGCTTAACAGATACTCAACGTCCGTTGCGGCATAAGAACATTGATTTGGTGTGAGTGGACGACGCAACCAGTCGGTCAACCGATCGCCCTTGGTCAGTGTTTCTTTCAGCTCGCTTTGCACCAAGGTAGATAACGAAGGCGATGACATGCCAATAAAACCCGCTGCAACCTGAGTGTCGAAAATATTGCTGGGGGCTGAACCACAGGCATAGTTCAGTACCTCCAAATCTTGCTGAGCTGCGTGGACTACACAGAGTGTCTGCGAATTAAATAAGTCGCCGAACAAAGAAAGGGTCACTTCAAGCGGATCAACCAAAGCGATTTGTTTTCCCCACTTCAGCTGAATCAATGCCAGTTGCGGGAAATATGTCTTCTCACGATGGAATTCGGTGTCGAGTGCGTAGCGCTCTTCCTGTTGGATCTCAGCAAGTACTTCAACCAACTCATGATCTGAAGAGATCCATTCGAACTTCATTTATGCGTCGGTCCCGCTATTGACGCCATTCCCTAGAAGGATCCATCCTGATGTCCCTCCAGCAACATTGACAACATTGGTCACGCCTTGATCGATGAGGTATTGACAGGCTTTACCGCTTCGCCCACCAACCTGACAAACAACAAAAACATCCTGGTCGCTACGAAATGATTCGAGATTGTCAGGAACGGTCTGAAGAGGGACATGGATGGCTCCCGGAATATGGCCGTCGGTATATTCATCCACTTCTCGAACATCAACGACTTTGAATCCGGCGGCAATCTTCTCCGCTAGTTGTGAAGCTTCAATTTCTCTCATTGAATTCCTTGCTCTCTCTCATTAGAAAGGTCCTTCGGCGTATTGATATTACGCGTTTTATCTTCCGAAAACTGCACTTCGACAACCCTTAAGCCAGTTACTGCGCGATGAATTGCTCGTTCTCCACTACTGAACTGATCGTCTAGATGTTGAGCAGTCGAGAAAACGTTCCAGCACGACAGCAACCAATGGTTTCTGACATCGCGGGCGACTGCAACATCGAAATCAGAAGTAAGCGCTAAAACAAGTCGAGAGAAATCTTGCTTTTCAAAAAAGGGCGTATCACAAGGGCTCACCAAGAGAAATTCTTGCTTGCTGTTGTACAACGCATCGACAAGAGCGCCGAGTGGGCCTTGCCCCTCTCTGGGGCCGATGTAAGTGTCCATCGAAACACTATTTGCGACTTCGGTGCTGGCGCCGATGAGCAAAACCTGTCCAAGTTCGCACAAATTGCTTGCAACTCTGGCTGCCATCGGCATTCCATCAATTGCAAACAACATTTTGTTCGAGCCAAAACGCGAGCTATTGCCGCCGGCAAGGATTACCGCATCCAACACGAGAGCCAGACTATTGCTGATGATTTGGATCGAGTTGCATTAAAAATTGCCGACACCTCGTAGCCTCATCATGTTCTGCAATTAGCTCTGCACTTTTGGCCAAACCTTCTACGCAGCGCAAAAAACCTCTGTTCGGTATGTGTTCCCACCGAACATACCCACTGCCCTTCCAGCCATTTGCACGAAGTGTGTCTAGGCCGCGGTGATAACCAATTCGATAGGCCATGTACGACTCGAGGCTGTCACGCCCTAGGGCGCCAAGCCAAGCCCAACCGTCTAAATAGCGAGGGTTTGAAGCAACTACTTTCGCAACGGCTTCCCTGCGCTGTGAATCCGGTTGCGCGAGGGCGTTATCGAGTTGGGATTGAAGCGCTGGAATGGTGGCTGGCAGTCGCACCTCGCCAGGCCCTGTTCCGGAGAGATTGACATTTGACATAACGCAAACCTACGGCATCCGACATGGAAAGATGGGTCGGTGAACTTATTTTCTCTTGAAGCCGAATCTGCTAAAACTCTTCTTCTTTCCACCACTGGTGGTTCTATCTTTCTGTTGTTAATTGTTCTGAAATTTGCCAAGTCGCTCGTCACCAAACTCATTCTGAGCATCCTCTTCATAGGTATCGGAACGTTGGCGTTTACCCAGCGTGACAATCTGAGTGCCTGCGTGGAAAAGGTTTCGGCCCAGGTGCAAGCTGGGCAAGCGTTGGATTCGGCCTGCTCGTTCCTCGGGCAAGAGGTGCAAGTTTCCCTGCCTTAGGTACCCTCGTTGCCATGATTTCGGATCTTTGCCGACAGCTCGATTCGTCGCCCACATCTATCCATCTCGTCGAATATTGGTCCAAGAAACTTCTTGATCGTGGCTTTACCGAGTTCGCTCATGGTGCCCCTGTGCAACATCAGGGTTTTGTCCGCGTTGGTGGAGCATTGATTGCGTGGGCTAACACCGGGAGTTTCGAGAAACGTGGCATCCGAATAATTGGGGCACATACCGATTCGCCCGGGCTTCACATTAAACGCAATCCGTTGACGCAAGCCAACAACATTCAACAGATTGGTGTGGAGGTCTATGGCGGACCATTGCTTAATAGCTGGCTCGACCGCGATTTGGGAATTGCCGGAGTCGTATACGACCGAGACGGACGTGCAACTCTTGTAAGCACTGATCGAGCAGTTGCACGAATTCCCCAACTAGCAATTCATCTTGATCGTGATGTAAACGAACGCGGATTGCAGCTTGACAAGCAACAACACATTCGCCCTATTTGGTCGACGGACCAGCGAATCACAAGTTTCGAATCATTCCTCGCATCCGAGTTTTCTATTAATGAAGACGACATCGCCGCGTGGTCGTGCCAATTATTCGATGTGCAGAAGGCGGCACTATTCGGTCTTCGAAGCGAGTTCTTAGCCTCGGCCCGTTTGGATAACCAGGTTTCATGTTGGGCTGCAATGAATGCGTTGCTCAACAGCGAGCACGACTCGCCCTGCCTTGTTGCATTGTTTGACCATGAAGAAGTTGGCTCCGAAAGCACAACAGGCGCAGCCGGCCCATTGCTCGAAACGATATTGGAACGAATTGCAATCGCTGCGGGTTCTGATCGGGCCGGCTTTCTAGGCGGGCTAGCTAAATCCCACTGCATTTCGGCGGACAATGCACATGCAATTCACCCCAATTACCCCGATCGCCACGATCAGAGTCATGCCCCATTGATTAATCATGGAATAGCCATCAAGAGCAACTCGAACCAACGCTACGCGACATCCGCGAAATCAAGTATCCCTATCTACGTAGCGGCCGAAAAAGCGAAGATCAATATTCAGCATTTCTCATCCAAAAACACAATGCCTTGTGGATCGACTATCGGACCGATCACGGCTACCAGGCTGGGCATTGAAACGGTAGACATTGGCCTTCCACAGCTAGCAATGCACTCTGCCAGAGAAATGTGTGGCAGTCAGGATCCAATCTCGTTGCACGAATTACTCAAGCAATATTTTGCTCGTTAGATTTTTTTGATGCGGGCTTCAGCTTCGTTAAACAAGTTCTGGAGTGAAACCTGAATTTGCTGTGTGAGGACCGCTATCTCTTCGCGGGAAGCTCGCTTGCCTTCTAGCTGATTGGGAAAGATCGGTTCCCCAACAACCGCATAACACCGTTTCGGCCAGATCATCTTGGAACCGGTCTGCATTACCTGTTCAGACCCGGCGATGCCGACTGGGACTATTGGCAAACCAGTTTTTATCGATATGTACGCCGCTCCGTCAAAAAGATCGACCACTTCGCTACCAATACGCCTGGTCCCCTCTGGGAACATAACCAGGGGCTCACCACTTTGAAGCACAGAAATACAACGCTTTAAGGCTTCAAGGTCGGCCGACCCGCGCGTCACGGGGAAAGCACCGAGTGCAGAGAAAAAAGAGCCGATCACTTTCACTTTCCACAAAGAGTCCTTCCCCATGAATCGCATTCGTCTGCGTGTTACAGCCGAGGCGATTGGGATGTCAACGGTGGATCGATGAGTAGGAGCGAGGATAAAAGCGCCGATCTGCGGAACATTTTCAGAACCGGAAACGCCCAACCTCAAATACGTTCGACAAAGGAACACGACCAAACCACGTACCGCAAGATAAAAAGATTTCGCAAATACGTTCTGTCCAGCAAATTTGCTGCTGACGTTGGCCATTACTGCTGAAGCCTGGCCTTGTAGGCAACATGAATGCTGTCTACCACCTCGTCAATAGTTAGATCGCTGGTATCGACAACGAGTGAGTCCGAATGTTCGCGTAGCGGGCTGTCATCGCGGCTGCTATCTAGTTTGTCTCGTTTGGCAATCTGTTCTGCTATTTCGTCGATGTCACCTCCGCTTTGAGCAACTCGCCTGGAAGCTCGCACTCTTGGAGAAGCAGTAAGGAAAACTTTGAGGATTGCATCTGGAAATACGACAGTGGCGATATCACGACCTTCAACCACGCCTCCACCGCGTTCTTCAACCCACAATCGCTGCTGCGCGCGCATCTCGGTACGAACACCAGAGTTTGCGGCGACGATGCTTACATTCGTTGTCACTTCTGGAGATCGAATGATCGACGTCGCGTCAACACCGTCGACAAACAGCGACTGATCGGAGATGTCGAGTTCCACGCGTCGAGCAAACTTGGCCAAAGTGTTTGTGTCGTAAATGTCGACGTTGGCATGCATGGCCGCATAAGTGATGCCTCTATACATTGCGCCGGTGTCTAAATATGGAAGCGAAAGACGTGTTGCTAAAGCCTGAGCAATAGTTGACTTACCTGCCCCTGCAGGGCCATCAATAGCAATTACGTTTCGCACTACCAGCTGGTATCCCGTGGACGGCCCTCTTCGTAGCCCGAAGCACTTTGGATACCAACTACTGCACGCTCACGAAACTGCTCGATACTTTCAGCACCTGCGTACGTGAAGGAAGATCGAACTCCGGCAACGATTTGATCGAGAATGTCTTCAACACTTGGTCGTTCAGGGTCCAAATACATGCGAGACGAACTGATGCCTTCCTCAAACAATTCTTTGCGCGATCTCTCAATCGCGCTTTCGGTACGGGTGCGATTGCGAACCGCACGGTTGGAAGCCATTCCGAAACTTTCTTTGTAGAGCCTGCCGTCAGTATCACGAAGAGTGTCCGCGGCCGATTCGTACGTTCCCGCCAACCAGGAGCCAAACATGACGTTGGCTGCGCCTGCAGCAAGGCCCAAGGCGACATCTCTCGGGTAGCGAACACCTCCATCGGCCCAGACGTGTTTGCCAAGCCTGATCGCTTCGCCAGAGCACTCCAACACAGCAGAGAACTGAGGGCGACCAACACCGGTCATCATTCGGGTTGTGCACATTGCTCCTGGCCCGACACCAACCTTCACGATGTCTGCACCAGCCTCAATTAGTTGCCTGGTGCCTTCAGTTGTCACAACATTGCCAGCAACAACGGGAATAGCTCCGACAACCTTGCGAACTGCGCTTACTGATTCGAGCATTCGCTGTTGATGGCCGTGAGCAGTATCAACGACCAACACATCGACTCCCATTGCAGCAAGTGATTTTGCCCTTGCAGCCGGATCGGCATTAACCCCGACGGCAACTCCAATCATCAAACGACCTTGCGCATCAACGGCTGGTGAATAGATAGTGCTTCTTAATGCACCCTTTCGAGTGACGCAACCAAGCAACTTGCCTCCATCGTCAACTACTGGAGCAAAAGAGATTCGTCTATCGGTCATGAAATTGAACATTTGCTCTGGCGTATCGGTGTGTCGAATAGAGATGATCTCTCGACTCATCACGTTGTGCAATTGCGTAAAACGATCGAAACCTGCAGCGTCGTGCTCCGTGAAAATGCCCAGTGGAAGGTGGTCTTTGTCGACAACGATTACTGCACCGTGAGCACGCTTGTAAATCAAACTCAGCGCCTCGCCTACCGTTCCGTCGGGGGGCATAGTGATCGGCGTTTCGATCACCATGTGGCGCGACTTAACAAACTGCACAACATTTTCAACAACATCAAGCGGGATGTCTTGGGGCAGGACGACCAACCCGCCACGACGAGCAACTGTTTCGGCCATACGCCTGCCTGCAATGGCGGTCATGTTGGAAACAACCACAGGAATCGTTGTTCCAAGCAAGTCTGGAGTACGCAAGTCGACCGATTGCCTCGAGGCGACTGTCGACATGCTGGGCACCATAAATACGTCGTTATAGGTGAGGTCATAGCTGGGCGTGCCGTGTAAAAACCGCATGAACTACCTCCCCATTGTCGCTAAGAGCCACTTCAGGCTAGTGGCACATATGGATGCCCGCTGTCATTTGTAGCCTGCAATTGCAATGCTCCGCCATCCAAACATAATCCAAGCCGAGGACCCAACCTCCGTTCAACGCGCTTCAGAGGTGCTTGGTAACGGTGGCGTTGTGGCTATACCAACCGAGACGGTTTACGGATTGGCTGCGGCAGTGAACAATCCAATCTCGTTGAACAAGATTTTTTCGGTTAAAGGTCGGCCAACTACGCATCCATTGATTGCGCATCTTTCATCATTCGAACAGCTACACGAATGGGCGAAAGATATTTCGGATGATGCCGAATTGGTCGCCAGTTCTTGTTGGCCTGGACCCTTAAGCATTTTGTTAAACAAGTCGGAGGAAATTCCCTACTTAGTCACTGGCAATCGCGAGACAGCCGTGTTCAGAGTTCCTGCAAATGATTTCACTCGACGATTAATTGATGCAACACAAGTACCACTCGCGGCGCCTTCAGCAAACCGATTCGGTCGGGTCAGTCCGACTACGGCCCAGCATGTGCTCAATGATCTTGGCAGCGACGTTGATCTCATCATCGATGGCGGCCCTTGCACAATCGGTGTCGAATCCACCATTGTTGATTTCACGTACGATCCACCGCAACTACTTCGCCCGGGTGGCATCCCTCGGGAAGACATTGAATTGATCTTGCGCAAATCGCTGGTGGATCATCAGGGCGAATCGCGTGCCTCAGGGATGCTGCACTCTCACTATTCGCCAGCATGCCAACTAGTCATCGCCGACGATTCTGCCCACGCAGAAAGACTGCTGATTCATCAGCAAGTATTGGGTAGACGGGCCAGGGTCACACAATTCTCGGACAATCTGCCCATCTATGCCTCCACGCTATATTCCCAAATGCGGGAGGCAGACGCCGATGGGCTCGACTCACTCATCGCCATAAAGCCCGACCAGCAGGGTTTGGGCCTAGCCATTCTGGACCGCCTGCTGAAGGCATCCGCCCCCCGTATTTAGCACTGTCTGCCGTTGTAGTGTCCCACCACTTCTCATAGGCTTGGTAGTCCTAACCCAGGGTGGCATCCCGTCACCCGACTCCTAGGGGGAGAAAATACATGAAGAAAACAAACAAGCGCTTCATTGCTGCTCTTGTTGTTGGTCTCAGCCTTGTGGCTGCGGCTTGCGGCTCGAGTGACGATGCAGCAGAAGAAACTCCAGCAGCCGCAGGCGGCGAACTGGAAGGAATGAAGGGAACGATGCCATTGGTAGCGCTTTCCGATGAATTCAAAACGGGAATGAACGAGTTCTGGGTTGCCGCAGGCAACGCCGAGCTCACCGACTTCTCGTACGCAGCAGAAGCATTTGACTCGGTCATGCTCGTCGCCCTTGCAGCAGAAGCTGCAAAGACTGACGGCAGCGCCTTGGCTGGCGAAATCATGAACGTGTCCCGCGACGGCGAGACATGCACAGAGTTTGCTGCATGTGTTGAATTGATCAAAGCAGGAACCGACATCAACTTCGAAGGCGTTTCAGGCCCACAGGACATGAACGGAAACGGCGAGCCAATCAAGGCTTCGTACGGCGTTTTGACCTTTGATGCAACGAACCGTTTCGACTATGCAGACGCTGAGTACATCTTGGCCGACTTGCCAGAATCCGACTATGTCGATCTTCAGCCACCAACCGTGGAGCGCGCTGGCGACGGCGTGTTGAAGATTGGTACGTTGTTGCCAGAAACCGGCAACCTCGCATTCCTCGGACCACCGGAATTCGCTGGTGTTGAGTATGCAATCAGCCTCATCAATGCGGCTGGCGGCGTTCTTGGCAAGCCAGTTGAGTACGTACAAGGCGACTCGGGTGACACATCAACCGATACAGCAAGCACGACCGTTGACCGCCTCTTGGGCGAATCAGTTGACGCAATCGTTGGTGCTGCATCGTCCGGCGTGTCCCTCACCGTGATCGACAAGATCACCGCTGCAGGCGTCCTCCAGATCAGCCCGGCCAACACTTCAGAGAAGCTGTCGACGTACGCAGACAATGGTCTGTACTACCGCACAGCACCATCTGACATCCTTCAGGGTGCAGTATTGGCCAACTTGATCGCCGGTGACGGCAACCAGTCGGTATACATCATGGCCCTTGACGATGCTTACGGCACCGGCTTGGCCGCTTCCATTGGCAAGAACCTTGAGGCCGCAGGCGTCACCGTTCTTGGAACCAAGATCTACGACCCAGCAGCAGCAACATTTGATGCTGAAGTTGGCGAAGTAGTCGCTGCAAACCCAGACGCAATCATGCTCGTAACCTTCGACGAAGGTTCACGCATCCTGCGCACAATGGTTGAGCAGGGAATCGGACCAAAGGTCAAGAAGGTATACGGTTGCGACGGCAACATGGGTAACGCTCTCGGCGAGAACTTCGACGCGGGTAAGTAACCAAAACCATCTAGAACTGAAAAACCCCCGGTCCGAAAGGGCCGGGGGTTTTTTAATGCGTAAAAACTGGTTATCAGCCGCCGGTGGCTTTGGCCAAAGTGCCGAGATATAGCGCGATCACCTTGGGGTCTGAAAGCAGCTCGCGACCTGTGCCTGTGTAGGCGTTCTTGCCCTGATCGAGTACATAGGCACGATCGGTCACTTGCAAACAACGGCGAGCATTTTGCTCAACCATCAAGATGGCTATTCCCTCTTCGTTGATCTTCTTGCACTGGATAAACACCTCGTCCTGCAGAACCGGCGACAATCCAGCAGACGGCTCATCGAGCAACAACAACTTCGGCTCCATCATGAGCGCCCTACCCATTGCGACCATCTGGCGTTCGCCGCCAGACAGCGATCCTGCGCGTTGCGACGCACGTTCGCGAAGCTTCGGAAACAACGAAGTGACATATTCGAATCGATCGTTGAAAACGGATGGCTTCAGAAAGCAACCCATTTCCAAATTCTCTTTGACTGTGAGGCTTTGGAACACGTTTTGTGTCTGTGGAACGTAGCCAACTCCGTGTTCCACTAGTTCGTGTGCCTTATGGCCGGTGATGTTCTCGTTGTTGAAAGAAACTGTTCCAGAACGAACCGCACATTGTCCAAGAATTGCTTTAAGCACGGTGGACTTGCCAGCACCGTTAGGGCCGATTACGCCGACGAATTCGCCAGCGCGAACCTCGATGTTGCAACCATTGAGAATGTTCACCTCGGGAATGTAACCCGCAACCAATTCGTCTACTACGAGAACGCGATCGTCGGCGCCAGTCGTCATGATGAGGTCTCCTCGCCTAACAAAGACTTACCTTGGTGTGCACCGAGGTACGCCTCGATGACAGCTGGGTTCGCGGCAATTGCTTCTGGTGTTCCTTCGGCAATAATGCGTCCTTCGGCCATCACGATTACCCAGTCGGACACATCGTGCACCATGTCCATGTCGTGCTCGACGAATAACACAGTCATCCCATCATCACGCAAACCGCGAATGTGCTCGTTAAGGCTTTGCTTCAATGCAGGGTTGACACCAGCCATCGGCTCGTCCAACATCACCAACCGCGGATTGGTCATTAGCGCGCGCGACATCTCTAGGAGCTTGCGCTGTCCGCCCGAAAGTGTGCCTGCATACTCATTGCGCATGTGGTCTAGTTTGAACCGCTGAAGCAACTGATCGGCACGTTGCTCAATCAGTTTCTCTTGAGCCTTCCAACGAAATGGGAACAACCCATTCCACCAGCGCTCGCCCACCTGGTGAGTTGCTCCAAGCTTCATGTTCTCGATCACTGACATCTTGGTCAGGCTCTTTGTCAGCTGGAAGGTGCGAACCATACCCATCGATGCTGTCTTGTGAGCAACAACCTTCGCTAATGAACGCCCATCGAAACGCCATTCCCCTGTGTCCGGTGTGTCGAAGCCAGTGAGCAAATTGAATAGTGTGGTTTTACCGGCGCCGTTGGGGCCGATGAGAGCCGTGATTGATCCACGCTGAACTTCTATGTGGTCAACGTCTACGGCGGTTACACCACCGAAATTTTTCTTTACCTTATCCGCGAGCAGGATTGGGTCTGGCTTGGCAACGCCAGGCGCAGGTTGCACGCCAGCCAGAGCAGCACGCGCGCGCTGTGCAGTCTCGGTATAGACGCGATCAGCGACCATCAAGGGCCATCTCTTTCCGGTTTCCAAAAATTCCCTGTGGACGGAAGGTCATCAACAACATCAGACCGATACCGATCAGCATGTAGTTGACAGGACCGACCTGCGACTTTTGAAGCAGTCCCACGCCGAAGACTGAGATTCCGCCATCTCTCGTCAATTCACGCAAGGTGTTGTCGCTGAAGACATACAAGCCCCAGAAAATCATCGGGCCAACTATTGAACCTGAAACCTTGGCAACGCCGCCTAGCACGAGGGCAGTGAGCACGTAGAACGTCACATCGCGGCTGTAGTTGTCTGGTTGCACCGAGCCGCGGTCGAGGGCGAACACCATGCCCGAGAACATACCGATGACGCCGCCCATGACCAGGGCTTGCATCTTGTAGCTGTACACGTTCTTTCCTAAAGAACGCACCGCATCTTCATCTTCGCGTATTGCCTTAAGAACGCGACCCCAAGGGCTGCGCATGAGATAGAAAACAACAACTCCAAATATGCCCACCAAACACCACGCGACGATCAACGTCCAAAACGTGTAACCGCTGTATTGAAATGGCCGAAACCCATATTGCTTGCTGGGGTCGAATGGGCTGAGGTCTCGGAATTGTGTGCTGAAACTATTGATGCCGTCGCTGCCGCCGAAGAAACGCTTGAAGCGCACCGATCTCACGAACAACCTCACTATTTCCGCCGTTGCGATAGTGACGATCGCCAAGTAATCGGCTCGTAAGCGCAACGTTGGAATGCCAACGAGCAAACTCAATATGACAACAAAGGCCAATGCAATCGGTATTCCGTACCACATGCTGACATCAAAATATTGCGCAGTCATTCCGATGCCGTAGGCACCACAGGCCATAAAAGCTGCTTGACCAAAATTGAGAAGGCCCGTGTAGCCAAACTGAATGTTGAGACCGAGTGCAGCCAACGCGAAATATGCAGCATCTATCCCGACGAGAGAACTCACGGTGTTCTCGAGAATCTTTAGCCAATCCATATGCTCAACCCACCCTCTGCTTGCGGCCCAAAATGCCCTGCGGACGTACGATGAGAACAACGATCAGAATGAACAACGCGGGCGCCGCCTTCAACTCGGCAGGCACAACAAGCGAAGCCATCTCCACCAGAATGCCTACGAAAAACCCACCGATAAGGGCACCATACGCAGAGCCCAAACCACCAAGGGTGATACCCGCGAACATTAAGAAGATGAGTTTCGAACCCATGTCGAACCCGACTTGCTCGTCAAGCCCGCGGAAGATGCCTCCGAGCGTTGCAAGTGCGCCACCAGCAAACCAAACGATGCGGATGATCTTTTGCGTATCGATACCCGTTGATGAAGCCAAAGTTGGATTATCGGAAACCGCTCGAACAGCCTTGCCGGTTCGAGAGCGAGACAAGAAGAGCGCAACCGCTACCAAAACGACCAACGACAAAATTGCTGTTGTTAAATCGCGTGGAGTCATGCTTACGGGACCAAACGATTTGGCTGTTTGCAAGCTGAAATCACCAAATGGCTTAGTGCGTCCACCAAATTGATACAGAAATATGTTTCGCAACATAATGGAAAGCCCTACGGAAACAACAAGCTGCGAGACCAAACCAATTCCGCGATTGCGAAGCTTGGCGAAAACCAGACCGTTAATGGCCAAACCAAATAAACCTCCGATAGCCACGACAAACGGTGCTGCAATCAAAAGTGGAATACCCAATGTGACGTTGAAGAGAAACATCGTGAGTCCACCGAAGGCGACCATCTCGCCGTGTGCAAAGTTGGTGAGACCAGTGGTGCCGAAAATTAATGAGAGGCCAACGGAGCACATTGCAATCACAAGACCTAAACGAACACCGTCGGCGAAACGCTGAGCGATTCGCTCAAAAGCGGATGCGCCCGACTCCCCAACTGAACCTGTGAAGAATGTGACCTTCTTATTCGATGTCGTGAATGCGTCCTTGGTAATCACTGCGATTGCCTTGTTTTCGTCAATCAGGGACAATCCGCTAGGTAATGACGCAACAACCAATTCGACGGTGTAGCCGGCCTTTTCCGGTACGGGGACACTTACCGTTCCCGTACCCGTCCCCGTGACAAATTCGCCAACGGTTACACCGGCTTCGGTTTTGACCAAAACAGTTACACCAGGTACAGGTTGACGCTCTGTAGTTCCGTTAACGACAACTTGATCGAAGACCGAGATATCGATGCTCAAGCCAGAATCGGCAGCATGCACCAGAGAAGAAGAGGCACCGACACTGAACAGTGCCGCTAGCAACACCACAAGAGCCTTCACGCAACTCACTGCTGCATGAAAAGATTTTCTCTCCTGCACTAAAGCCCCCTCGAAATGTGTGCCTTCAGTCAAGCATAAAACGGGGCAGGTTGGGCATTTTCTACCCCTAAACCAGTTTCAAACGAAGTGCAGAAATCCACACCGCAACCGAACCCGCTACATGCAACGCGACAAGCGGCACGGGCACTCCTGAGAAGTACTGCAGGTATCCAAGTGCCCCTTGAAAGATGCACCAGAACAGAAAAACCTGAAGTGAATAACCCAGTATCTGCCATTCCCGTGGATCATTTTTCACTCTGTAGGCAAGCCACAAAGCGCTCAAAAGACAGACCCAGACCGCTGCGCTATGAAACCGCACCGACCAACCGATGTCTATGCCGAGCCTGACAGCGTTTTCATCACCTGCGTGGGGGCCAGCCCCAGTAACAACTGTCCCCAGCACGATCGCAAAAGCGCAGGAAACGAGAAGAAGCCACCTAAGACGCTGTGTTGCGGTTCCCAAACCATCCTGACGAAGTTTCGATGAACCGTCAATTGCCAAGCGAACTCGATGGTTGAGTACCACCGCATTGGTGATGAGCAAGATCGAAACCAAGAAATGCAACATGTTTGAGTAGGGGTTGAGGCCTGTAAGGACAACGACTCCCCCAATCACTATCTGTGCAAGCACCCCGGCGACCAGGCCCCAGGAGAGAACCGTTAGGTTCCGAATTCGGGGTTTCAGCAAGAGCGACATGCCAACGGCAGCCATGACAGCCAGTGTCACCACCCCTGTAAACAAACGATTCAGCTGCTCAATTGCCGCATGGGTCGACGACACATCCACGAATTTGGATGAATTGCAGGCTGGCCAATCCACGCACCCAAGGCCTGAACCAGTGAGCCGGACCAGCGAACCACTGACGATGATTACGTACAGGGCCACGAAGGCCGCCTGAGTCACCTTTAAATAGGACCTTAAAGACAGCCCCAATCTGCTCATCTCGCCACCTTATTCCAGCGCCACAGCCCCCTGGCGGGCATGGATCCGTGACTCTTGGCGGTCAATTCCCCTCCATCACCACTCACCGTGGTCAGAACAACATTTTCTGTGAGAAATTCCTCAAGTTTGTTCAAACCACGCCGATCCCTAATGCGGAACTCACACCAGCAATACCGCAAGGGAGCACATCATGGAAAAGAATCTCGTTCGCAAGGCAATAATCACACTGGCCGCATCGGTCGCAATCTCGATCGCCGGGTCGGCTTTCGTTGTCACTGGTGCCGCAGCCAGCGCCACTCCATCTGCAGTTGTTGCTCAACTTCCCCTCTTTGGAGACTCTGGACCAGAAGTGGTTCGTCTCCAACAAGCAATTGCAGCCCGCGGATTCACCGTCAAGGGTGGAATCACCGGCTCATTTACATCATCCACCAAGTCGGCACTGCGCTCCTTGCAGAAGGTCGCCGGTTTCAAAGCAACAGGAAAACTGGATGAACGCACTGCGAAGTTTCTCGGTCTTGTTGATGTAGCACCAGCACCAGTTGCTGTCGCTGCAACGCCTGTCGCAGCTGTGGCGAACAAGATTGTTGTTGTTGCATCCAGCTCCTCGATGCCAAAAATTGGCGAACGCAGCCAGGCAGTGCGAACCATCCAGGAAGTTTTGATTCGCGATGGAATCGGCCTCGTCGGTGGAGCTGATGGCATCTTCGGAAACGGAACTTCAGCGGCCATCGCCGAGTATCAGAAACGTCGTGGTCTGCCGATCACCGGAGTGATGGACGATGCGACTCAAGCCGCAATGACCCCAGCGCCAGTCGCGTCAGTTGCCCCAGCAGCGGCAGCAAGCACAATCACGATTGATTCTCTTCCAGTGCGCGGTCAGACGAGTGAAGCAGTACGTCAGTTGCAGAACGCTTTGATTGCGAACGGAACCGAAGTTAAGGGCGGCGCCGATGCAATTTTCGGTGTTGCTACAACCATCGCGATCGGTAATTTTCAAGCAGCTCGTGGCCTGAACCAATCCAAGGCTCTTGACGTAAACACTGCAGTAGCACTTGGCCTGATTCCGAGCCTCGAGTCGCAGGGCTTCCCATCACTTGACGCATTCCCAATGATCGGCAAATGCTCATTCGTTGACTCGTGGCATGCACCACGACCTGGCGGACGTCTTCATGAAGGCGTAGACATCATCGGAGCACGCGGTCTACCCCTCGTTGCAGTCAAGGACGGCGTGATCACCAAAATGGTCACCAACCAGACGCTGTCCGGCAATGCAATCCGTTTGACCATTGCCGACGGGACGTACTTCTTCTACGCCCACCTCGATGCGTTTGCTGAAGGAATCACAATTGGAACACAAGTTGCAGCCGGTCAGGTCATTGGCTACAACGGTTCCACTGGTTCCACAACTCCCCATCTTCACTTTGAAGTGCACCCACGCGGTGGCGCAGCGGTAAATCCTTACCCATTCATTAAAGCTGTAGATGCCTGCAACTAATTGCTATTGCTCCCGCAAACAATAAGTGCGGCAACTATCAAGACCAATTGGATTGGTGACGATGTGAGAACCATCATCAATCCAATTGGTTGAGTTCAACGAGTACGCTCTGCCTCTTCAAGGTGTTCGAGATCGCTGAGATTGACAAGACTGAACGTGTAGCCGTCGCCAAGTTTCATCGCTTTTAGCGTTGTCACTGAGGAATGGCCGATGATGAATCGCTCCCATTCCCAAGGCGTAGTTTGAAGGCCTAACAAGTGGCAGATTAAAACGCTGTTTGTTCCCGCATGGGCTACAAAAACGAGGCTTTCATCTGGGTTGTCGATATTCCATACGGGCAAAGAATGGTGTTCGTGGCGATATACACCACGTTTCCCAAAAAATTCCGTTGCACCCGAGTGAATGCGAGCGACAAAATCACGGACGGGCTCGCCGCCCTCCAAGCCATTCCATCGGTCCTCTGCTTTGAGGGCTAACTCGTCTCGGTAAGCCTTAATCGTGACCTCGGCCGGCTGACCGTGCCATGCGGGTTCGCGAATCTCCTCGAGAAAAGGCTCTATGACTTCAGCCCTCTGATGATGTTGCAATAGAGGTGCAGCAGTTTGTCTTGTTCGCAACAGTGGAGAAACGAAAATGTGGTCGTAGCTCTCGTCTTTTAGCCTGTCGCCCAAGCGTTGGGCTTGTCTGAAACCACGCTCCGACAGAGGCGGATTGACAATGCTCTTGCCGTCCTTCACCCACTCTGGCTCGGCGTGACGAATCAATCTAATTTCCATGTAAATGACTGTAGTTGGTGCAATAAAGCAATATCGCCTTTAAGGAATCTGAGCGGCGATCTCACAGGCAGCAAAAATCGCACGTAAGCGGGCGCGATATTGATCGTCGGTTTCATCAATCGGCTGCTGAGCATCTTCAGTGAAGCGAATGCCGACGCATTCAGCCTGAATCTGTGTGAGTGCGATGCCAAACTGCTCAGCAACAAAATAGCCATAAGAGCGGAGCGCTGTTTGTTCGTTGTCAAAGCCAGTATTGACATCGGGCTGAGGCTCGACAATCAAAGATGCTTCGGGCATCTCAGGCAAGTCACCCGGCACGTTGTTGATATTTTTCGTTAACTCAACGCTGCACTTGTCTTTGATGAAGTCTCGCACTTTCTCCAACGACTGAATGTTGTCATTACGAGTCATGTTGCTTATCGCTCGCTGTACGGCGATGTCGATTGCACCAATATTCCCGTCCCAATAGACGTTTTGCAACGCGATAGAAAGTTCGGTGTAGAAACGTGAAACCCGCTCGAAATCAGATTGTATTTCATACGGGGCAATGTCGTTCAGTGTTAGCAAGGAGCCGAGAAACACAGCAAAAGAGCTTTGTAATTGTCGAGGGGCGACTAAAGATAAATCCTCAATTGATTGATCCACTGCAACCATCGACGACTCAAAATCGCTCGCTCGACTACACACCGCCGCAGTCTCGTCCGAAACGCCACAGCCCGCGGCAAAAGCGAGACAAACGCAAAAGGAAGCACTCCTAAGCACCTTCACCACGCTCATTTTTGCCCTTCCGTAGCCGAGACCCATGTTGCATACAGTTTGGCGTAGTCGCCACCACGCACAAGCAAATCTTGGTGCGATCCATCCTCCACAACACGTCCATCGCGCATTAAAACGACACGTTGGGCGCGGGCTGCAGTAGAAAGCCGATGCGCAATCGACACCGTAGTGCGACCCTCCGCCAATCGTTGCAGAGCGCGGGAAATACGAACCTCGGTGGCGGCGTCAACAGCCGAAGTTGCTTCGTCCAAAATCAACACGTCCGGTTTCACAATTGAAGCACGCACGAGAGCGATGAGTTGGCGCTCACCTGCTGAAAGTGAACCACCTCGTTGGCCAACATGCGTATCCAAACCTGACGGCATCGATATGAGCCAATCGTGCAGATCAAGATCTCTAAATGATGCCAGAAGTTCTGAATCCGTAGCCTCGGGGCAAGCGAACAACAGATTCTCTCGAATGGTTTGGGCAAACAAGAATGGCTCCTGAGGAACCACCACCATTCGCCTTCTCAGCTCGTCATTATCGACCTGCTTCAGAGATACTCCCCCGACAGACACAAACCCAAGGGTCGGATCAAACAATCGAGCAATCAATCGAGCAACGGTCGTCTTCCCCGAACCCGATGGACCGACCAATGCGACGTGTTGACCTCCAGGAATGTGTAATGAGATGTCGTTCAGTACAAGTCCATCATCTTCGCTGCTATCCCTCGCTGTGTAGGCAAAACTAACGCGATCGAGATCAATGGAAAGGACTCCTTGCGGCAGCGGGATTGGAAGAGACGGAGCAGGCGGGCCGACTGGCGTATCAAGCACACTCAACACTCGCCGTAATCCCGACACCGCATTCTGCGTCTGATCGATGACCTCCGTGAACTCCGCGATGGGCTCAAGAAAACGGTAGGTAAGGAAAACGAATCCAACCAAAGCACCCGACGTAAGACCACCGGCCGGTCCGAGAAACAAACCGGCTGTAACAACCGCAACCACCGTGAACACCGCGAAGACTTCACCCGACGGGAAAAGAAACGCGCCAATGAAGCCAGCCCTTATGTTGCTTCGAGCCCTATCGGCGACATCCTTCTCGACTCGTTCAATCACACGCGCCGAAGAACCATATGCGCGATGCGTGTCAAAGCCCGCAAGCATCTCACCCACATTTCCTAGCAGTAGCGCATTTCGTTCGCGGGAAACATTGTGGGCCGTTATCAACCGAAATTGAACTATGCGAAGTACGAAAACCAACGGTACGGAAACAACTAGGGCCACAACCGCCAAACGCCAGTCGTATGCGATCATCACGATAAATACCGCGATCATCTGGAAACCATCAAGTAACAACGTCAGGCCGCCCCAGGTAAAAAACTGAGTCAATGTTTCGATATCGCTGGTAACCCTGGAAACCAAGGCTCCGCGCTTCTCATCGTTATGGCTTGCAAGACTCAGTTTGTGAATGTGATCAAACAACTTCACTCTCAAGGTGTACAAACCGTCTTCGGCCCGACATCCAAGCCGCAGGGTCGCCTTGCGAAGTGCAATAGATGAGATCAGGACGCTCAGTGCGCCGATGGAGCAATACAGAACTACAAGGTCAAGGCGGATTAGTTCGCCTGTCAGCGCATTGTCAATTGTCTGCTGTATCAAGATAGGGATGACAAGGCGGGCCCCAGTCCCCACGAAAGCAAGCAATAGCGTGCCAGCTATTCCCTTACGGAAAGCGGGCGCAATAGACACACCACGCCCAATGACTCGGGCAGAGACGAAACGATCGTTCGGTTCAGTCATGCATTGGTCGCATTCTGTCATTTTCAAAGGATTTGATCAGTTCGCGGTACCGATCGTTGGAGTACATCAACGTTCCATGCGTTCCCATACCGGACAATCTGCCTTCCTCCATAAAGAGGACAACATCGGCAAGAGCAATTGTTGATGGCCGCGTTGCAACCAACAAGATCGTTGTGGACTTGATATCAGACCTGATTCTCTGGATTATCAATTGTTCGGTGTTTGGGTCAAGGGCCGAAGTCGTGTCATCCAACAACAAAAGAGTCGGGGAACAAGCCAATGCCCTCGCAAGCGCGATTCTTTGCCTTTGCCCTCCGCTGATCATCACTCCCCGTTCTCCGATCAATGTGTTGATTCCTTGATCAAATTGGTTGATGAATTCGTCGGCAGCGGACACAAACAATGCGGACTCAAGTTGTTCGTCCGCCACGCCTCTGTCCAAAACAATGTTTTCCTTAATCGACCCAGAGACAAGAAATGGTTCCTGAAACACGATAGATGTGTTTGCTATGTCGGCATAGACGCGCCCTTCACTAGGTGCATACAGTCCAGCGATGAGTTGCAATAACGATGATTTGCCGCAACCCGTTGGCCCGACGACTGCTGCAATCGATCCAACCGGCAAGCTGAAGTCAACATCTTTTACGACATCCTCGGTGTTTGAAGAAAAACCAAAGCTCACATGCTCGACCTGAAGCCCAAATCCCTTTTGAGGAGACTTGATAATGGTTCGAGGATCGCTCTCGAGGGGTTCCGACAGTATTTCATTGACTCGTTTCCAGCCCGAACTGGAATGGGGAATTTCACTCAACACGTAGCCGATGATTCTGAGTGGAAAGATCAACAACGTAAAGAGATAAATAAAGCTTGTCAACTCGCCGATTGACATATCCCCAGATTTAACCCGTACAGCGCCAACCGCAATTAAAAGGATGTTCATTAGCGTTGGCACTCCGTCTAGTAACGCTTCAAACGTGGCCCGAGCACCAACTGCCTTCTTTCGCGCATCGCATAATCGTCTCGAGATGATCGACAGTCGATGTGTCTCTCTTCCTTCGGCACCAAAAGCCTTAACAACTAAAACGCCATCAAAACTCTCGTGAACTGCTTCCGATAACTGCCCCAATTCCTTTTGGGCCGAGTCATAGTGCCGATCGATGCGCCGCTGATAAGCAATATTTAACAACAGTAAAACTGGAATGATGAATAGAGCAAGCAGCCCAAGTGGCGCATCTACGATCACAAGCCAGATGCTTGAGAGCACAACGAGTAAGACAACCGACGTGCTGAACGGAAGTGGTGCCAATACCCCTACAGCGGCGTCGCTGTCTACCCCTATTCGAGCAACGATGTCTCCAGTCATATGCCGTTTATGCCAAAGACTGCTTTGAGACATCACCCTTCGGACAACAAGCATTGATAACGATTGCGCAGTTCGCCATTCCGTTATTCCAGCAAAGGAACGCCGAACAACAACACCTGCAGCACGTAGGAGACCAATGCCGACGATTATCAATGAACCAATGATCAGTGAACCAATGGGCACCTGTTCGGACGAGAACCTCGGCAAGATAACTTCGTCTACGAGATAGCCAACTCCAAAACTGGACGCGACCGTGCATGTTGCGTAAACGGCTGCGCCAATAACGGCGATGACAAAGGTACGGCGGTGGAAAGACGTCAAAACACGCACGAGACCAATTCCGGTCTGTAGACGACTTGGCTCCGTAACCACTGGTGCAGTCTAGTTAACGTTCGGAATCGTGAGATAAATATCACCTTCTGAGCTTTACCAACGATTGAAACCGAACGCCTACGATGTTGTCATGCAAAAGACTTTCGGTCGCGTGTTTATCGGTACAGCGATTACGTTGCTTGGAATGATGTGGGTCTATGCACTGTTCTTCGCCTCAAAGGAATCGATCAACCAGATCGGTGATGAAGCATGGCAACAACGAGCGGAGACTATTTGCAATGAAACGGCTGTTGCCCGCAAAGAGCTCGCTGACTACCGGTTGATTACCGAAGTGGGCCCCGATGCTCTCGCAGAACGTGCCGAGATTGTCGATACTGCAACCGCGATGTTGATCGACATGGTGAACCGTTTGGCCGCATCGACACCCACTGATACCAAAGGCGCTGAATTGGTGCCTCTATGGTTAGCCGACTATCGCACCTACATTGCCGACCGAAACGCATATTCGCAAATGTTGCGCTCCGGAATCAATGATGCATTCGCTGAGACCGTGATTGATGGACTACCTCTTAGCGAGAAGATTGCGACATTCGCTGCCGACAACTACATGGTTTCGTGCAAGCCCCCACGCGACTTGTCAGTTTGATTCCTTAGCGTCAAAGAATTTGCTAGCGACCCAGCCGCTTTCCTCGGAATACTGTTTGATCACGCGCGCTGGAGTGCCAACCGCTACGCAATAGTCGGGAAGTATCCCCGTGACCACAGAATTGGCGCCGACCGCAACATGTTTCCCGATGCGCGCTCCAGGAAGAACGACCGTCCCAGCGCCTAACCACGAACCGTCGCCTATCGATACAGCGCGTTCAATCTGAGTTTGCTGGGAGATTGGAATATCCACGTTTTCATAACCGTGATTCTGATCGGTGATGTAGACGTAGTGCCCAGTCCAAACATCGTTACCAATATCAATTGAGAAGTGGCCAACTACGCCGCTTCCCCTTCCAATTAAACATCTGTCGCCTATTCGAACAACGGGATCCGTCACGCATTCCTGGCCTGGCATCATCCCCGCCGAAAGCGCAACATGACTACCGATCATCGTTGAATTTCCAATATGTATGTATCGCTCATTGAATATTGTTGTTTGGGGGAAGCAGATAATGCTTCCCGTTCCGAATCGACCGAACTGGCGGCCTTTACGTGTCGTAGGGCCGATGGCGCCGTGCATCTGCAACCGGGCCCAAAACCAGTGGGTCATTCGTTCCGCCAAATTTAACGCCCCGAACATTCTTCAGAATCTAGACGACTACGATGCACCAATGACGACTGTTGTGTGTTCGGACGGAAGCTTCATTTCACGTTCGTTTGATGATGCCGTTGATTCATTTAAAGGTATTCGTTATGCGACAGCTCAACGTTTTGAGCCACCGATCGCTTACCGGTACACCGATGCTCCCTTCGAAGCCTATGAATACGGGTCCTCACCGATGCAAACGCCCGGAATGCTGGAACAACTGCTTGGCATGACCGATGACGATTTCAACGAGGACTGTCTTTTTTTGAATATCTATGCACCTACAAGCAAAAGCGACAGACCGCGTCCAGTCTTGTTTTGGATCTACGGCGGCGGTTTCGTTAATGGCTCATCTTCGATCGCTTGGTACGAAGGCAGCAATCTGGCGCAGCGGGCCGACGCAATAGTCGTGTCGATAAATTATCGTTTGGGTGTCTTCGGATTCCTCGGTGCAACGAACCTAGGCCTACTGGATCAGATTTGTGCGCTTAAGTGGGTGAGCCGAAATATTGAAGCATTTGGTGGTGACCCTAAAAATGTAACCATCTTCGGAGAGTCTGCAGGGGGCGCAAGTGTCGTCGCCTTAATGGCCGCTCCTGATGCCCAGCCCTATTTCGCGAAGGCTTGGGCCATGAGTCCATCGATCGGGCAATACAGCACCATCGAACGCGCCGAACAACAAAATCTCGATCTCCTGAAGCATGCTGGCGTGTCGACCGAGAAGGACTTGCTTCCATTAAGTGCTTCCGTATTGTTGGCAGCACAACAAAAAGTAATCGAAAATTCGGCTGAACCGTTTTCAGCGTTCGCGCCAACGCAAGATGGTGTCGTTCTGCCGTTCAACCTTCTGGATGCTGCGGCTACCAATCCCAAGCCTTTTGTCATCGGCACGAACAAAGATGAATCTCGTTTGTGGTTAATGTTTGACCCAAACGAGAACCAGTTGGACGAACCTGGCGCGGTCAAAGCGCTCAGCACGCGCACAGCCAATGCAGAAGATGTATGGAGTGTGTATAAGTCGGCTCGGCCCACTTACAATCCAAGCCAAATCGTTGCCGCATACGACTCGGATGCAAATTTCAGAAAACATGCATGGAGCCTTCTCAACAGACGAGAGAAAGGCGCATGCATATCGTGGAGTTACTGGTTCACATGGGCCAGCCCAACCTTTGATGGCCTTCTCGGCAGCTGCCATGCGCTCGATATTCCTTTCTTTTTCGCCAATGACGGAATTACCGGGGCTGACGTGATCATCGGTTCAGGCGATACTCAGAAAATGCTTTCATCAAAAGCATCAAGGTCACTTGCATTCTTTGCGCAAACGGGGAAACCAGAATGGCCTCAATACAATTCGAACGACCGCCCAACATTTGTGTTTGACAATGAATCCAAGTTGGAGCAACAACCAGACAATGAGTTATACGACTACTGGGTTCTGCTTGGGGCTAACGAGACAAGTTGACGTCGACCTGATCGGCTCGGTATCGCACCGAATACACAGAATCACCCGACAAGATTGATCCACGCCCAAGCACTCGACCGTTCTGCCAATTTGATAAACCCAGTTCTGGCCTATTCAAAGCGAACTGTCCATCAACCCAACGCGTGAAACCGTTTCCAACGAAAGGAGCTTCTGCATTTCGCCAAACAAAATCAAACTCATCTTTGTTGTCGGAAATGAGTGAAACGATGAAATTTGGGGCGTGTTTGTTAAATGCATGAACTGCAGCTTCGAGATCGTCGAAGACAAAAATGGACAGCTCAGGAACATCTTCCCATTCCCACTCCATAGATAATTCATCATCTTGCAGAGGAATCAAATCCAAAGCCACATCACATTCCGCCAACAATGACATTGATTGTGGACAAGCGTGCACGATTGGCACTCGTTGACGGCGCTCACCCGTAGACGCAATTGCTTTCGCGATTATCGGAACCAAATCAGTAGCGGTGCTGTGTGGGACGGCGATCACATTCAACGTATTGCACACCTTTCGGTCGAGCGAATGCTCGATCACCAGCGACAACCGCTCAACATTGGGGCGCCCCCCAACCAACATCCAAGCACCACCTGTGCCGTGCAGGCTCACAGCAGTTCCAGATTGTTGAGCTATCTCACCCAGTTGAGCAACCGCCGAACCGCTACCTCTTGCAACGGCTAGCGCAATCTTCCTATTTGCAAATAGGGCCCACGCCGACGAATGACTGGCCAAATCAAGTAGCACCACCGAATCAATAGGCAAACCCGCTTCATCCAACGCAGGACGGATAGCAAGCTCCATCATTGATCTAGCCGTTCCTAGTGCATCACTTCCAATTCGAAAAACGCATGTATTCCCCGAACGCAACACGCCAGTCGCGTCGGCGAAAACATTTGGACGACCCTCGAACACAAACGCGACGACACCTAAAGGGGCTACCTCGGACTGCACTTTCCATCCCTCGTGCTCCACAAGTTCGAGCACACGCCCTGTTGTCTGCGGCGCTTTTTGCCACATGTGCAAAGCATCCACCATTCCGTCAAGAACCTGGCTGGTAAGCACAAGGCGTGTTGTTTGCCTACCGCGATCCTTAGCCGACTCGACATCCAATGAATTGGCAGTGAGCAAAGCCGTGCGAATCTTTTCGTCAAGCAACCTTTCCACAAACTTTGTGTAGAAGAGTGTGATTTGCTCGGCATTGCAATTACCTAGTTCGCGAAAGGCCGACTGCGCCACCGAAACCGAAGCATCAACTATCGACATTTCGCCTCTGCTGACATGCAGAATTTGCCCATCGCTCAAACCAAATAGAGCATCGCCGTCTACAAACTTCTCAACAATTGCATCCTCTACAACAACGGGATTGCCATTGATGATGATTCGATCGCCGCTCTTCATCGTCATACGTCCATCACCTCCGAGATGCTAACCACGCGATTCTCTGCGATCGACATGTGTGCAGCCGCTCCAATGGCAACCGAACGCAAGCCATCACGTAATGAAACCTCGGGTTTCTTGCGCGACCAAATCGCTTCCTGCAGCCTTTCATGCTCTCTATACGAAGCACCGTGATGAAAGCCCGCATAGGGGGAAACGGCCGAAATCGAAACTTCATCAAACGCACCTATGCCCTGCGAGCGCAAACCGACTCGAATTGTCGATTCGGAAACCAGTGCTTCCAACTTCCCGATATCCCCTACGACACAGATTTCTTGCTCGTTCTTGCTTGCCTCCGCAAACATGCACAAATCCAGATGCGCCCTCACACCATTCTCGAAGTCGACGATCACAAAGGCGTTATCAAGAACGTCTGGAGTGAGGCCGCCATAACTCTCTTCAAGGTGGTTTACGCTTTGCGATCCACTGGCAAACACTTGCTTAGGTTCACTATTTGCAGCAATGCACATCAGGTCAAAAAAATGGCAACATTTCTCGACCAACGTTCCCCCAGTGTTCTTATTGAATCGGTTCCAATCATCTACTTTCTTGAGAAAAGGGAAGCGATGTTCACGAATCGAGACCATCTTGACAACACCCACATCGTTGGATGCAACTCGAGAAAGCAGTTCTGCAGTCACCGGCATGTAGCGGTACTCCAGCCCCACCCAAACAACCCGATCAGCAAAACCGACCTCCGACTCTTTTTCGATTACGCGAAGACAATCAAGTACAGAAGTGCAGAGGGGCTTTTCAATCAAAATGTGGCAGCGTGTTTCGAGGGCATCAAGAACGATGTCTATATGCGTATGGTTTGGAGTTGCAATCACCAAAACATCAATGCCCTTCACAGCCAGAACATCGCGGTAGTCAGAAAACTGTGCAACACCAGAATCATGAAATAGCCCGGCTGCTCGACGGAGACTCTCCTGGTTGGTGTCGCAGATAGCAACGACTTCGGCTTGTGGCAATTGGAGCAAGTTACGAATGTGCTCGACGCCCATCATCCCTGTGCCGATCACACCGTAACGAAGGACTTCGTTGGCTGTAGTTGACACGCCATCAGCGTAGATCGCTACAGTGCTCATGACATGAATACCGAAACCAACACTGACGACCGACTGTATTTCAAGCAACTTTTGGCCGGACGAGACTTCGCGAAATCAGACGATCTGGCATCACAGATGGTCAACTTTGTTTACCTTATTGGGGATCGCATTACTCGCGAGACACTCATTATCGACCCTGCATATGCGGTGTCGGAACTCCTAGACATTGCGCGACAGGACGAGATGAATGTTGTCGGTGCGCTAGCTACCCACTATCACGCCGATCACGTAGGTGGCTCCATGATGGGAATGAACATCGAAGGGGCCGCAAGGTTGCTGCAGCTGGAAGACGTCCCTATTCATATTCAAACCGATGAGGCGCCATGGATACAACGAACAACCGGTATCGCTCTTGACAGCCTCAGGCTTCATGCATCTGGTGACAAGGTGTCGGTTGGCGAAATAGAAGTTACGTTGCTCCACACACCGGGACATACGCCGGGTAGCCAATGTTTTCTTGTTGAAAACATGTTGATTGCAGGCGACACATTGTTTCTCGAGGGTTGTGGACGAACTGACTTACCGGGAAGCAATCCCGAGCAGATGTTCGAGAGTTTGCAACTATTGGGAAAACTCGATGAAGACGTAATCGTCTACCCCGGCCATCAATATTCGATACCAAAGTGCATGTCAATGGGCGAAGTGCGAAACACAAATTATGTATTCAAGCCGAAGACCAAAGACGCTTGGATGCAATGGTTCGGTGGCGCCTAGGTTCAACCGAAGATACCGCCTAACAGACTGCTCAATCCACCAATTGTTAGCAAGATCAAAACCAACTTTTTGAAAAGTTCTTGCTGTACGTACTTCAGAAGCACACCACCAAGTGAGACTCCGATAATCATTGCTGGGACCGATACGGCAGCAATGTTTATATCGCTACGAACTATCTCACCCGCGAAACCGAACATTGCCAACCCGAAAGCGCCACTCACCAAGAACACCATATTTAGTGTGGCTCGAAACGTGGCTGGATCAATCTTCCTAGCCTGCAACACAAACACAAGTGGTGGTCCATTGGTCGACGTTGCCATGAGCAGCACTCCGGAGAGAATGCCCATCACCCAATCGAGCCAAGATGAAACATGTTGAAGCTCGAGACCGCGGGATAGAACGAACACGCCGAACAAGATTGAAACACCAAGGACTATCTTCAGTGCACTCTGATTGGCGTAGATGAACAGAAGCAAACCAGCTGGAGAACCGACAACAGTTGCGAACAAAAATCGCTTTGTCAACGTTGCATCGATATTGCGTCTTAACTGCCAGGATTGCAGAAGATTACTCAATGTTCCGACAAACGATGAGACGATTACTGCCGATTGCAAATCGATCACAACAACCATCAGGGGCACAGCGAGCAAAGCGAAACCGAAACCTGCAACGGACTGAACAACTGAAGTAGCAAAGATAATAAGTAGCACCAACACAACTTGAGTTGTGGTCATGATGCAATCGCCGAAATGCATTCCCGAAATACATCAGTGTGCTTAATCACGTCGGCTGTGCCGTGGTAGACCGAAAACAGCGCCATGTTGTGGAATGGGGTGAGCAAAATGCCTCTATTCAAGGCCGCCAAATGGAGATACGCCTCAAGCTCTGGATTCACGGAAGCAGCGGCTTGCGCCCCATTCGCCGGAGGCGGACAAAACCAGTATTCGGCACGGCATCCAAGTTGCTGGACATGCCAATCCAAATCAAACTCGACACACACATCTTTTACGCCGTCAGCCCAGGC
>CAZNBF010000001.1:0-32054 GCA_964571325.1 uncultured Acidimicrobium sp. | reverse complement strand
CCAGGCCCGGCGCAGATGGTGTGTGTTTCGTCGATGATTAACAGCACGTCATACTTTCTTGTCAAGTCGCGAACACCTTGCACGTAACCATCGTTCGGCAGCACGATTCCGATATTCGTCAATGCGGGCTCCATCAGCACACATGCAATGTCTCCGGCAGCCAATGCTTTTTCCATTGCTTCAAGGTCGTTGAAGGGCACAGCAACAGTGGTCAGACCAGGGTCTACTTGTGGCCCAATGGCACCAGGACGACTCACCGTACGTCCGTCTGTATCCAGCACAACCAATGTTTCATCAACGGTGCCGTGATAACACCAATCGTGGACAACAATTTTTGGTCGCTTGGTTAGATGCCGTGCGAAGCGAAGCACAAAACGGTTCGCGTCGGTAGCGGTCATCGCAAACTGCCACTTTGGCAGCCCAAACCTTTGCGACAAGTTGTTGGCTACCCATTGCGCATCTGCCGTCGGAAGCATGGTTGTTAATCCGCGTTTCAACTGCGCCCCAACAGCCGTAGACAATGCTTCGACGGAGTGTCCGGTCATCGCTCCCGTGTCTCCCAGACAGAAATCGACGTAAGCATGCCCATCTGCACAGGTGAAGGAACTCCCCTGAGCATTGTCAACAAAAAGTGGAAACGCGCCAGGCCAGCGAACCATCCATGGCATTGGCACCCCAGAAAGTAAACCTTCCTTGGCCTGCCGCGAGAGCTGTTGCGACTTCGGGTGTTTAGCCACAAAATCGGCTTCTTCGTGTTCCATTGCTGACGAAAGACGCCGAGAATCGATCAGGTTAGCCACAGCCACATTCTTGCTGATCGTCAGCGGTCTGTGGAAATCTCTACACTGAATTCGTGCAAGATTCGACACACAAAACTTCATTAAGCGTCAACGATGTTGGAACCGCCAAGCTTCGAACCAATGGCGCACGAATGATGGACCGCTTGATGGCGTTGGCAGAGATTTCGCCAATCCCCGGAGGCGGCAATTGTCGACTTGCTCTGACAGACGAAGACAAACAAGGCCGAGATCTTGTTGTTCGCTGGATGCGCGACCTATCCATGGATGTTCAAATTGACGCCATTGGCAATGTCATAGGTACATGGCAAGTGGGCACTGGACTGCCAGTCATGACCGGTTCGCACATTGACACCGTACGCACGGGCGGCAAGTACGACGGAAACTACGGTGTTCTGGCAGGTTTAGAAGTAATTGAAACATTGCAGCGCGAAGGATTCTCGCCACAGCGGCCTTTGTCGGTTGCGATTTTCACCGACGAGGAAGGCGCCCGGTTCGCCCCAGACATGCTCGGATCCTTGGTATACGTCGGTGGCTTACCTTTGGAAGAGGCGCTTGACACTCCAGCAATCGACGGACCCCGACTTGGCGATGAGCTCACACGCATCGGTTACGCAGGGTCCATGCCATGTCCAGGCGAAGCCCCCTACGCATTCGTTGAATTACACATTGAACAAGGTCCGATGCTTGAAGCAAATGCCGTCCGAATCGGTTCAGTTACTGGCGTGCAGGGAATATCTTGGCAAGAGGTAACGATCACAGGGCAATCAAATCATGCCGGAACAACACCGATGAATCTTCGCCACGACCCCTTATATGTCGCATCGGAAATTGTTGTGTTTATCCGCAACCTTTCGCAGCGCTATGGCGGTCACCAAGTATGCACCTCCGGCAAAATTGATGTTCATCCAAATCTCATTAACGTTGTGCCAGCAAAAGCGACTCTCACGCTCGACATACGAAACACCGACAACAACGAATTGATGCGCGCTGAATCCGAGGTGGCACAATTCTTGAAAGACATCGCCGAGCGTGAGGGTGTGTCAATTACCTCTAAGTCTTTGGCACGTTTTGATCCGGTTCAATTCGACGAGCGTGTGATTTCCATCGTCCACGAAACGGCGAAGGAACTTGGCAATACCGTTCAAAGAATGCCATCGGGAGCGGGCCACGACGCGCAGATGCTGGCTCGTGTGTGCCCATCGGGGATGATCTTCGTTCCCAGCGTCAAAGGAATTAGCCACAATCCTGCGGAACATACCGACTCTGAAGACTTGCAAGCAGGCGCCGACATCCTTCTTCACACCATGATCTCGCTCACCACCGCAACTTTTTCCTAGTAGGAGATTTCGCATGACCAGACTGATCACTGTTGGGGCCGCACAACTTGGGCCGATCCAGAAACAAGACACACGCGAATCTGCAGTTCGCCGCATGATCGCGTTACTCAAGGAAGCAGGTGCCAAAGGTTGCGATTTGGTTGTCTTCCCCGAACTCGCCCTAACCACCTTTTTCCCCCGCTGGTTCGTGGAGGACATATCAACCGCAAATCACTGGTACGAGACCGAAATGCCTTCGCCAATCACGAGGCCATTATTTGACGCAGCAAAGGATTTGGGTATTGGTTTCAGTCTCGGTTACGCCGAACTGACAGCCTCTGGTGAGCGCTTCAACACTCAGGTTTTGGTGGAACGAGACGGAACAATCGTCGCGAAGTACCGAAAGGTGCATATACCTGGGCACGAGGAACATGAACCAGACCGACCTTTCCAACACGCGGAGCGCTACTACTTCACTCCTAGCAACGAAGGCTTTGGTGTATGGAAAGCATTCGGGGGTCGAATGGGAATGATGATCTGCAACGATCGTCGCTGGCCTGAGACATACCGCGTAATGGGGCTCAAGGGTGTTGAAATGATCCTGTGTGGCTACAACACCCCGATGCATTACGTGCCAGATCCATCACAAGATGTACTGCAAAGTTTCCACAATGCATTGGTGATGCAAAGTGGTGCGTATCAAAATGGCACCTTTGTTGTTGGCGTAGCCAAGGGCGGAGTCGAGGAAGGCGTTGAGGGTCTCGCGGATTCCAGCATCATTGCCCCATCTGGCGAAATCCTTGCGAAAACACAGACCAGTGATGACGAGCTAGTCACGGCGGTTTGCGACCTCGACTGGTGCTACCAATACAAGGACACTTTGTTCAATTTTGATCGTTACCGCAGGCCCGAGGTGTACGGCCCGATCACCGGACAACGAGGCGTTGTTCTCGACTGAGGCCACAAGGCTTTACAAAGTGTAAAACCGAAACCCAATAGGTGTATGGTAAAGCCATGGGGGAAACGACTTCGAGGGTTGCTTTTGAGGTAAACGGCACGCCCGTTACCGTCGGCTCACACCACCCCCATTTGTTAGCCGCGCTGCGTGAGGAACTCAACATCACCTCGCCAAAAGATGGCTGTTCGCCGAGCGGCCAATGCGGCTGCTGCACAGTCATGGTCAATGGCAAAGCCGTTGTCAGTTGCCAAACGCCGTTAGAAAAAGTTGACGGCGGAACTGTCGTAACACTTGAAGGAATTGACCAAACCGAGCGAGATAGATATTCGCAGGCATTTGCAGCGTGCGGTGGTCTGCAATGTGGGTTTTGTATTCCGGGAATAGTTGTCAGAGCGAAAGCACAGGTTGACAAAAAAGGTTCGTCGTTAAAGCGCGAAGACATGGCTCGACATCTTGGCGCGCATCTTTGTCGCTGCACTGGATATGTGAAGATTCTTGATGCAATTGAGATGGTTGCCCAAGACGTAACGCCGGTTCTAGTTAAAACAGGAGGCGTAGGTTCGCGCAGCGTTAAGTATGAAGCCGAGGCTCTAGCGCTAGGCGACCGCGGCTATGTAGATGACATTCGCGTAGACGGAATGCTTCACGCAGCATTGCATTTCACTGCTCATACACGTGCGAATGTGGTCGATATCAATGTTGATATCGCACGCAAAGCACCTGGCGTAACCGCGATTTACACCGCCGCAGACATTCCAGGCGAACTGATGGTTGGAATTATCTACAAAGACTGGCCTGTAATGATTCCTGTTGGTGGTCGTACATCGTATGCCGGCGATGTTTTGGCAATTGTTGTCGCCGACACCAGGCAAAATGCTCGTGAAGCAGCGAAGTTGATCCAGGTGAACTACGACGTTCTCAAACCGTTTACCGACCCCGATGTTGCCCTGGCTAGCAGTGATCCAGCAGTTTGGAAGACTACGTCAAACACCCTCAGCGAAAGCCGATATCAACGCGGCGACGTTGATTCGACCTTTGCAACCGCTGCGCACGTTGTTGAGGAAACTTTCACAACGCAGCGCATCGAACATGCTTTTCTTGAGCCAGAGAGCACCCTTGCAGTTCCATCGGTAGATGGTCAACGATTGCACGTGTATTCCGGTGGCCAAGGTATTTGGGATGACAGAAACGACATCGCTCGAATGCTCGGCGTTGATAATGAGCACATAACGGTTGAATTGATCACCAACGGCGGCGCATTTGGCGGCAAAGAAGACATGAGCAACCAAGCCCATGCTTCACTTTGCGCATGGCTGCTTAAGCAACCTGTGAAGTGCACGCTCTCCCGCGAAGAGTCACTGCTGATGCATGCAAAACGACACCCGATTCGGATGCATTACAAGGCTGGGTGCGATGCAGAGGGCAAACTTGTCGCACTCCGTGTGCGCGCCGTCGGCGATAGCGGTGCCTACGCAAGCGTCGGTATGAAGGTTCTAGAGCGGATGGCTGGCCATGCCAGCGGCCCTTACCAAGTGCCCAACATCGACGTAGAAGCCATCGCTGTTCGGACGAACAATCCCGTGTGTGGTGCTTTCCGTGGTTTCGGTGCCAACCAGGCGCAGTTCGCCATGGAAGGAATCATGGACCGTCTTGCTACAAGCGTTGGCATTGACGGTTGGACGATTCGACAACGCAACGTCATCATGCCCGGTCAAGTGTGGGGGCCAGGGCAAATCATGGATGATGGTTGCTTGGGCGCTTCCGAATGCCTGAAAGCTATCAAGCCCCACTACGAGGCTGCAGTGCAAAGCGGAAAGGCCGTTGGTCTTGGGCTTGGTCTGAAAAACAGCGGTCTAGGTAACGGTTTCAAAGAGATCACAAGGGCTGTCATTCGATTCATGGAAGATGGCCGAATTGAAGTTCGCCATGGGTGGACCGAAATGGGACAAGGCATCAACACTGTTGCATTGCAAGTTGCAGTGCAAGAGCTCGGTATCGACCCAGACAAAGTTGACGTCATCGTGGACACGACCAGAGAGCTTGGGCTTGGCCAAACCACCGGCTCACGAGGAACCCTTATGGGCGCAGGCGCAGTAAAGGCGGCTTGCGAAGCTGCCCGTGCGGCCAACAATGCAATAGGCGTCGATCACTGTGGCGAGTATCGAGTTGATTGGACGACAAAGCTTGGTGAACCTGGTGTCGAGAATCCGATTATTCACTCAACTTTTGGTTACGCCGCACAAATGGTTGTATGCGATCAAGCCACTGGGAAGATTGAGCGAGTACTTGCGGCTCACGACGTTGGACGTGCTGTGAACCCACAGCTTTGTGAAGGACAGATTGAAGGAAGCGTTCACATGGGCTTGGGTTATGCGCTCTCGGAAAACTTCCCCCATGACCCCGAGACCGGATTCCCAACAAACATGACCTTGAGATCACTGGGTATATTGCGCGCCAAAGACGTGCCCCAAATTGACGTGATTCTTGTCGAGTCTCCCCAACCAAATTCACCATACGGAATTAAGGGTGTCGGCGAAATTGGTTTGGTGCCGACAGCCGGTGCGGTAGCTGAAGCTTTACGACAGTTCGACGGCCAGTGGAGAAATCGACTGCCAATGCGGTCGGCAACCGAAGACGCAACCGAGGAGTAGGTTCGTGTCCAACCGCACGCCCGGGCTTATTTGCGCGCATCATCATTTGTATTCGACACTTGCCCGTGGAATGCCCGCACCGCCATCCGCACCAACAGATTTCATATCCACTTTGCGCCAAGTCTGGTGGAGGCTCGACGCCCAATTAGATTCCGAAATGCTTTACTGGTCTGCCGCACTCGGTGCCGCAGAGGCGCTCATGAGCGGCACAACTTCGATCATCGACCATCACGAATCCCCCAACTTCATCGAGGGTTCGCTCGATGTCATTGCCAAGGCTTGCGCCGACATGGGCGTGCGGGTCAATACCTGCTTCGGGGCAACTGATCGCTGGACGGACAATGGTGCATTGATCGATTCTGTTGACCCCGATTCAAAAATGACGAGTGCCGCCAAACGGGCGCTCGACGAATGTGATCGTTATCTCTCAAATGGCGGCCGCGGAATGGTCGGATTGCATGCAGCCTTCACGTGTTCCGACGAGACGATACATTCTGCATCAGCACTTGCAAAGAAGCATTCCGTCGGCGTGCATATTCATGTAGCCGAAGGCATAGATGACAAGAACGCAGGAAAAAGGCTTGAGTCGATTGCCTCCGACGACTGGCTTCTCGTCCATTGCGTCCTTCTCGATCGCCACCTCAATGGTCGCATCGTGCACAATCCCCGATCAAACATGAACAACAGCGTTGGCTATTCAGCACCATCGCGACGAACTAACACGACACTCCTCGGCACCGACGGCATAGGCAGCGACATGTTGGAAGAATTCCGACTTGCATACGCTCGCTTACGCGAGTTTGATATCAAAGAGAACCCCGCAACTGTTTGGTCTTGGTTAGAGAATGGTTATCACTACTTTCCAGAAGCACGCAAAGATGTGGTCGTTTGGTCGTACGACGCCGTAGATGATCCTTGGAAACTCGCGTTCACCACGGGAGTACACCCAGTTGAGGTAATCGTCGATGGAAAAACCGTGTTAAAAGACGGCAAGCCCACAACCTTCGATATTGAAGAAGTTCGTACAAAAGCAACCGAACAAGCAAAAAGACTCCACGAAAGGCTCTAACCATGTCGTTACCGCTGCAGGCAATCAATCCAACTACAGGCAAGGCCAGAGTTGCTATCTATCTCCAAGACGCGCATCGCATTCGTGAAGGGATGGAATTTACCCAGTACGCAGAAAGCAAAGGTTTCGAGGCCGTGTGGCAGGCGGAGAGCCGCCTTGTACGGGAAGCAACCGTGCCAATGGCTGCCTTTGCCTCTGTAACGAACACCATCAAAGTGGGCTCGGGTGTTGTCGATTGCTGGAGCCGCAACCCGGCACGCTTGGCCGCAACTTTTTCTACGCTTGACGATCTGGCACCCGGACGAGTGATCCTCGGTATCGGAGCATGGTGGGATCCGCTTGCACAAAAGGTTGGCATCAGCCGAGCCAAGCCTCTCAAAGCCATGCGAGAGATTGTCACTGCCGTTCGGGCGCTCCTCAATAATGAGAATGTGACATTCGATGGAGAATTCGTAAAATTTGACGGCATTGAATTGGATTACGTGTATCAGGAGCGTCGAAGGAAGGATGTACCGATCTACATCGGGGCTACTGGTATGCAGATGATGGAACTGACTGGCGAAATCGCAGATGGTGTGGTGCTCAACTACTTGGTTTCACCTGACTACAACAAACAAGCGATAGAAGCTCTCGGTGCTGGTGCTGCGAAGGCAAACCGAAAAATTGAAGATATCGACAGACCCCAGCTGGTTGTTTGCAGCGTTCACGAAGATCGCCAAGTCGCATTAAACATGGCGAGAGAGATGGTCACTCAATATCTTGGTCAGCAACCGCACATTATGAAAGCCTCTGGCGTTCCGCAGTCACTCCTCGACAAGGTTGGCGAAGTGCTCACATGGCCAGCCACTCATGAACAAGTCACCGCGGCCTCGAAGTTGGTTCCGGATGAGATAGTACAAATGCTGACGGCATCAGGCACACCACAAGAGGCGCGCAAACAGGTTCTGCACTACATCGAAAATGGTGCAACCTGCCCCATCTTGTACCCACTTGGCGATGTCAAAGCAATGATCGATACGTTCTCGGATTGGGACGGGGTTTCATGACCGTAATCGTCGCAACCAATCTTGCCGACGCACTGGCAGCGCTTCGAGCTACGCCTGAAGCACGCCTACTGCAAGGCGGCACAGACACAATGGTTGAGATCAACTTCAACCACTACAAGCCTGAACATATTGTTGCGTTACGCAAAGTGCAAGAGTTACGCAGCTACTCGGTTCAAGATGACAAAGGCGTGATATTCATCGGTTCAGGTGTCCCGTATCAGACGCTAGAAAATGATCCGTTCCTCAAATTACTTCCCGCCCTCGCTCAGGCATCTCGCACAGTTGGATCACCGCAGATTCGGGCCGCTGGTTCTCTAGGCGGCAATCTCGGTACTTGCTCCCCTGCTGGCGATGGTTTACCGGTGTTGTCCGCACTCGACGCCACAGTCCACCTCCAATCGGTTGATTCGAGTCGAGAAGTGTTGATACACGATTTCATGGTGGGGGTAAAGAAAAATGCCCGGATGCCAGATGAGATAATCACTGGAGTCACTGTTCCCATTTTGCGGGGTTTTCAGGGCTATTCAAAAGTGGGCGTGCGTAACGCCATGGTCATCTCAGTTGCATCGGCCTGTCTCGCAATAGACGCGTCGCAGTCTCAGGTTCGATTGGCCCTCGGGGCAGTTGGCCCCACAATCATCCGATGCCGAGAAAGCGAACAGTGGCTGTCGGACCAAGTTGACATTGCGGCTGCAAATTTCTCTGGGGATGTTGCAAAGGAGTTCGGTCGTAGGGCCGCACTTGAGGCGCGGCCGATCGATGATCATCGCTCCACCGCCGAATATCGCAGACACGCCATATCCGTTCTCGCAGAACGACTACTACTAAAGGCCAACTCATGACCGCAGAACATCAGATGTACACGTTGAATGTCAATGGAGCAGAGTGCCCAGTAAAGGACTCATGGATTGGCGAAAGCCTCTTGTACGTGCTTCGCGAACGACTGGACCTGCCCGGTTCCAAAGGCGCCTGCGAACAAGGCGAATGTGGCAGTTGCACCGTTCTGCTGGACGGCGATGCGGTTTGTTCATGTCTAGTAATGGCTGCCACTGCTATTGACTCCACCATTACAACGGTTGAGGGACTGCTGGCCGACACGGTAATCGGCGATACGGCACGAGCTATTTCCGATGTGCAAGCGGCCTTTGTCACCGAGGGCGCTGTGCAATGCGGATTCTGTACACCTGGACTTATTGTCGCCGTTCATCATCTCCTCGAACAAAATCCTTCGCCGAGCGACATCGAAGTGAAGGAAGCAATCTCAGGCAACATTTGCCGATGCACTGGATACGGACGAATTTTTGCAGCCGTAAATGCTGTCATCGAAACTCGAGAGAAGAGCAAATAATGACTGCAAAAACATCAACCAGAAACCGCGACGTATTGGGCACAAGTGCACTTCGGCCGGACGGTGTTGCAAAAGTGACTGGAGAGTTTTCCTTCTCTTCGGATATGCGTGCCGAGAACATGCTTTGGGGCGCAACACTTCGTTCTCCGCACCCTTACGCCCGAATCAAGTCGATCGATACCACTAAGGCTCTTCTCATCGCTGGAGTGCAAGCGATTATCACAGCCGAAGACGTTCCGGGAAAGCTTACATATGGCCTAATTTCTAGCGACCAACCGGTGTTCGCGAAGGATGTAGTTCGATACATGGGCGAACCTGTCGCCGCAGTTGCTGCAGATCATCCCGAAACATGCAGACGTGCACTTGCAGCAATCGTTGTTGAGTACGAGGTTATGACCCCCTTGGTCGATGCCGAACTTGCAATTCTTCCGAGCACGCCACCAATTCATCCGGATGGCAACCTGATTCGACATCAACGCATTATTCACGGTGATTCGAATGCAACCGGTGACATCATCGTGGAGGGCAACTACACCATTGGCATGCAGGATCAGGCCTTTCTCGGCCTTGAAGCCGCCATGGCTTTCCCCGATCCAGGTGCTCAAGGCGTGGAATTGCACATCGCAACGCAATGGCTACACGAGGACCGCGGACAGATAGCTGCATGTCTCAACCTTCCGGAAAACAATGTTCGTCTCGTTCTCGGTGGAGTCGGGGGCGCCTTTGGCGCGCGGGAAGACATCAGCCTGCAAGTTCACTGCTGCCTCCTCGCCCTGCGCACAGGGCGCCCTATCAAGATGCAATACAGCCGCGAGGAAAGCTTCTTCGGGCACGTACATCGACATCCCGCGACTGTTTGGATGCGTCACCACGCAAACAAAAATGGAAAGATCATAAAAATTGAAGCGCGCATGGTCTTTGACGGCGGCGCGTACACCAGCACCTCTCCTGCGGTGCTCATCAACGGAATTACGCATACACAAGGCCCATACCAATGCGACAATGCCGTAGTTGACGGGTACGCAGTTCGGACTAATAACCCACCGTGTGGAGCAATGCGCGGATTTGGCGTCGTGCAGGCTTGTTTTGCACACGAGGGGCAAATGGACAAGATTGCGGAAGCTTGTGGATTGTCGCCAGTAGAGGTCAGGCTGATCAATGCCATGCACACTGGAGACAAGATAATTACGGGTCAGGTCATGGAGAGTGTTGCTCCTGTCGAGCGATGCATCCGAGAAACTGATGCCATTCCCCTTCCACCTCCCATGCCGGATCTTGTTAACGCACTCGAATTACCGGGTGGCAGCGGCCTGACAGCCGAACGCAAGAACATTGTGCGCGGAATCGGATGGGGCGTTTCGATGAAGAACCTTATGTACAGCGAGGGCTTCGATGACTACGCGACCGCTCGCTGCACTCTGAGCAACGGTGTTGCCTCGCTCAAGTTCGCTACATCCGAAGTAGGACAAGGTTTCGTTACTCTCGCGCCACAAATAGCGCGCAGTGTTCTTGGCGTCGATCAAGTTGTGCAGGAGGTTTCTGATACCCAGATTGGCTCGGCTGGCTCGACATCGGCGTCCAGGCAAACCTGGATGAGCGGTGGAGCGGTTGACGGTGCATGCCGACTGGTACGCGAACGAATGTTTGAGCATGTAGGAAAACTGCACAACATCGACCCAATCCGCTTACTCATTGACGGCACGGATGTCGTTGATTCAATAGGCGACTTCCGTATCAGCGTCGTGGAGGCAACAGAAGGAGTGACGTTTTCAGAGACATTCGAACATCATCACCGAAAAACTGAAGACCTCGATGAAAACGGTCAAGGTAATTGTCACGTCGCATTCGCATTTGTCGCGCACCGAGCAGTTGTGGACGTTGACTGCGAATTAGGGCTTGTCAAGGTTGTACAAATTGCAACGGCACAAGACGTAGGCAAGGTGTTGAACCCTCTCAGCGCACTTGGTCAATTGGAAGGCGGCATTGCCCAAGGCTTGGGACTGGCAGTAATGGAAGAGATCGTGCTTGAAAACGGCAAAGTGAAGAACCCCAGCTTCACCGATTACCTGCTGCCGACCGCGCTCGATGCCCCATCAGTTGTTGCGGTCATGATCGAGGAACCCGAGCCCCAAGCACCGCTAGGCGCAAAGGGCATCGGCGAGCCTCCATGCATTTCTGTTACTCCAGCTATTGTCGCTGCCATTCGAGCAGCAACTGGCAAGGCCCTCCTGCGTGTCCCTGTAAGACCGCAAGATATTTGCCTATAAAACGTCAGGCTCGTTGAAGCGAGAGTGCCTTTACTGTTCCGATTTCACCCGGGCGTATTGGTTTCGTTGGCAATGAGATGGCCTCGAAGTCTGGATCGACATAACTGACTTCAAACTTCATGCCCTTTGTCAGTTGCGCAGTTGAACGTCGCATCGATTTATCGATAAGCGAGATGACAACACCCTTCTGACCAGCGCGCCCTGTTCGACCAGATCGGTGGATGTAATCCTTCGGATCTTCTGGAAGGTCAAAGTGAATCACTACAGGCACAGCATCAATGTGAATACCGCGTGCGGCTACGTCGGTTGCAACCATGACGGTTGCTTTGCCACGGCGAAACTGCTCGAGCGCCTTTTCGCGCTGTGCCTGGCTTCGATTGCCGTGAATGACACATGTACTCATGCCCATCGAATCGAGGTTTTTTGCAAGCCTGTCGGAGCCATGCTTGGTGCGACAAAACACGATTGCCCGTTCGTAATGAGTTGCAATTTCGGCAACCATGCGGGTTCGATCTTCTCGCCCGACGTTCCAAAACAAGTGATCGATCTCGCCTGCATTCTCTGCTGCTGCAATCTGGTGCTTCTTGGGTGAGTTCTGAAACTCTTTGATCAAAGCATCAACGTCACCGTCTAGCGTTGCCGAAAACAACAATGTCTGGCGGTTCTTTGATACTGCACGCATAATTCGCTTGACGGCAGGCATGAAACCCATGTCGGCCATGCGGTCGGCCTCGTCAATAACTGCGAGTGCAACGGCACCAAGATCAAGATCTCGTCGTTTGATGAGGTCTTCCAGTCGACCTGGGGTTGCTACCACGATGCTTGCCGCGCGAGCTGCCTTCACCTGCGGTCCGTACCCTGCTCCACCGTAAACAGCAGCAACACGAATGTCGCTACCCGAACACAACATAGAAACTTCTTTAGCTACCTGGGCAGCAAGTTCTCGCGTAGGCACAAGAACCAATCCTTGCGGACGGCCTGGCTTCGACTTCTCTACTTTCAGTGCAAGAGCAATACCAAAGGCCAGGGTCTTGCCCGAGCCTGTTGGTGCCTTGCCACAAATGTCATGACCTTGCAGCGCGTCGGGCAATGTTGCAGCCTGCACTGGGAATGGACTTGTGATGTCGCGTGCAAGTAAACCTGCAACGATTCTTTCGGGGACGCCAAGCGCCGACCAACTCGTACTCATGTGTTTCTCCTCAATTGCCTAGGGGGTTGTGCGACCTACCGGCCAAGCACACGACGCAAATAGTCGTTTGTGAACACACCCTCGGGATCGAGACGGTTCCGAACTTCAATAAAACGCTGATATTCAGGATACAGGCTCGACAACGACTCTGCTGACTGAAAGTGAATCTTTCCCCAATGGGGCCTGCCGCCATAGTCCATCATGATCTTTTCAACGGCACGGAAGTAAGGCTCGTGTTGCATTCCCTTGAATACGTGCACTGCAATGTACGCACTTGAGCGACCATAACTTGTCGAAAGGGACACATCATCTGGCGCAGTAAACCTGACTTCCACTGGAAAATTAAGCAACAGTCCTTCGTCATCAACAAGTTTCATTACCCGTTCAAGAGCCGGTACGACCGACTCCCTGTTGATTGAATACTCCATCTCGTAAAAGCGAACAAGTCTTGTACTTGCGAATATCTTGTAACTTGCGTTGACGTACTCGACACGCCCCGTACTGGGCAAAACCTTTGCTAATCGCGGTATGAGACCCGGTCGCATTCTGCCCAAATAGCACAACGCACCGAAGGCGATGTTTTCCATAAAGATCTTGTTCCACCAGTGCGCGAAGCGCCGCGGCGGATCTGACGGAAGATCGCAAATATTGTTTCGCTTCGTGAGCGCCCAGCCAGTGTGCGGGATCCAATAAAACTCGAAGAAGTCATTGTCATTAACCAGCTGATCAATGTTTACGAGCACATCTTTCACCCGCATGGGTTCTTCTACCGCGCACAGTTGAAACGCTGGAACCACCCGCATCGTCAATGTGCTGAGCACGCCAAGCGCGCCCAAGCCAACTCGACCTACATGGAAAACTTCGTCGTTCTCGTGTTCGGAGCACTGCAAAACATTTCCACTTGCATCAATGAGACGAAAACCGACCACCTGGGCAGCCAGGCCCGTTCGCGCATGACCAGTTCCGTGTGTTGATGTAGAGAGAGCACCAGCAATTGTTTGATAAGTGATGTCGCCTAGGTTTGGCATCGCAAGACCTTCTCGATGAAGACGTTCGTTCAGGTCAGCCAAGACCATTCCCGATTGAACCGTTACCGAGTTTCGGTCTGTACTCACTTCCAAAAACTCACCATAATTTCGCAGGTCAACCAATATGTCGTCGGCTACGGCCACTGCGGTGAAACTATGCCCGGACCCAACCACCTTCACACGCCGTTTAGCGGCTTGAGCAAATCGAACAATGGCAACCAATTCGTTTTCAGAAGATGGAAGGTGCACAGACTTCGGGATTGCCCGTTGATTTCCGGCCCAGTTCTTCCACCGCTTCATACGCAAACCTTAGGCGGAATTCTGCACCGAAGCCCGACCAACCCGAACAATCACCGAGATCAGTAACACAGCTGCGAGCACCGTGCCCAAATTTGAAAGCCAGTGGAAACCAATGGCTTTGCGAATGAAACCACTCGAGAATCCAGCCATACCCCCGAAAAAACTCATGAGCAAATCAGCAGTTCCCTGAACTCGGACGCGAGATTCGGAAGCTACAGAGTCGACCAAGAGGCTTGATCCCCCGATTAAACCAAAACTCCATCCGATGCCAAGCAACCATAGGGAGGGAAACAACAATGCGGGAGAATCGCCCGCTAGTGCCGACATGACGGTGCTGGCCATCAACAACAACGCTCCGACCATGATCGTGTTGTGCCTTCCCCGCGCGTCGGAGAATTTGCCAATCAACGGGCTGAACGCATACATGCCGACAATATGAAGCGAAATGACATACGCGCTGACGGTCTCATGACCGTGGCTTTTGAGGTGCACTGGGGTCATCGTCATAACCGCAACCATCGTCATCTGCGAAATGATCATGCTCGTAAGAGCCAACCGCCCCTCCGCGGATCCTTTGAAAATTCTCCAGACGTCCTTGAATGAACGCTTTGGCAAACCTGCTGCCGCTTGCGAATTAAGTCCACCCGCAACTTCCAGCGGATCGGGCCTCAGTCGAACTGTGGTGTTTATTAGAGATGTAAAAAAGAACACTCCGGAAAAAACCCACGGCCCTGTGTACTGGTTCCATCCAAACAACGACATACCCAATTGTTCTGCAGGCCGAATAAGCAAGGGACCAAAAACCGCACCGAAGGTTGACGCAAAAAGAATTCGACTCATTGCCGATGCCCTGTTGTTCGGCTGGGCTAAATCGGTTGCCGCATAACGCGAAAGCAAATTCGATGCCTGGCCATTGCCAAACAAAAACAACCCGAGGATAAAGACCCACATTGTTTTTGTTTCGGCACCGACACCCGCAATGAGCCCGCCGATGATTGCAAACGTGTATCCAAGTTGTAAACCTCTACGACGACCATGCTGGTTCATTTGTCGCGCAAGCACTTGAGCCATAAATGCGGTGCCCATTGTGACAGTCGCGGAAGCAGCACCACCCCATGGTGTGCTCTGACCAAGAATGTCTTGCATCACGAACGCACCGACCGTAACCGCCGCGGCGAGTGCTGCGGAGCCCGCGATTTGGCTTGCGACTAATACACGAAGCGTATTTTTCTGAATTCTCGCAATCTCTTCCATCGTGCGAGTGGTTGTCACACATTAAAACTACATGGTGATGTGGTGTCGAAGAGGGGACTTGAACCCCTACGCCCTTTCGAGCGCCAGCCCCTCAAGCTGGTGCGTCTGCCAATTTCGCCACTCCGACGTGGAACCTTATTTTACTCCAAGCTTGCCTTAATTAAGCAAGCAACATGCCTAATGCGACAACCGTGAACAGCCAAATCAACGCAAATACTGTAGTGATGCGGTTGAGATTTCGCTCTGCTGCTGCAGAACCCAAAGCCGTGGAACCACTGCCACCACCGAACATGTCGCTCAAGCCGCCGCCACGACCACTGTGCAATAGAACACCGACGATCATTGCAAACATTGAAATGACATTAAGTACGAGGCTGAGGTATTTGATGAAATCACGCACGGCGAAATTCTATCCTCAGGATTCTGGGAAATGGCAGGCCGACATCTGGCCAGTGGGACGAACGATCAGCGCGGGTTCGCTCGTTTCACAAAGTGCTTGGGCCTTCCAACAACGTGTCCGGAAACGACATCCCGAGGGTGGATTGACCGGCGAAGGAACATCACCCTCGAGCATGATCCGTTTTCGCGATCGTTCTGTGGTTGGATTGGCAATCGGGACCGCAGAAAGAAGCGCCTTCGTATATGGATGCGTTGGGTGGTCGTACACCGCGTCCTTAGCGCCAATTTCTACGATCTTGCCTAGGTACATCACAGCTACTTGGTCTGCGATGTGTCGAACAACCGATAAATCGTGGGCGATAAACACATACGACATGCCCAAACGCTTCTGCAAATCACCGAAAAGGTTGACGATACCAGCCTGGATACTGACGTCCAAGGCAGAAACTGGCTCATCGAGAATGATCAGATCTGGATTCAACGCCAACGCGCGCGCAATACCAATTCGTTGGCGTTGTCCGCCCGAAAATTCGTGAGGAAAGCGTTTAGCGTGGTCGCTTGCAAGCCCCACCAGCTGCAACAACTCCACAACCTTCTCATCGTGGTTGCCCGAAATACCTTGCACGGTAAACGGCTCGGCGATCGATGCGCCAACTGTCATCTTTGGATCAAGTGATGCAAAAGGATCTTGAAAAACTATCTGCATCCTTCGACGAAGGATTCGTAATTCTTCGAAACTAAGCGTCGAAAGATTATTGCCGTCGAAGATAACACTGCCCGAAGTTGGTTCAATAAGATGCAGCAAGCAACGACCAACAGTTGTCTTGCCACTGCCCGACTCGCCAACTATTCCAAGAGTGTGTCCACGTTCAAGGGTGAACGAAACATCGGACACCGCCTGAACAATTCTTTTGCTTTTACGTAAACCTGAATTCTTTCTCAGTTCAAAGTGCTTGACTAGTGATTTCACTTCCAACAATGGTGACGACATCAGCTAGCTCCTTCAACTGAAAGCTCTTCAGCACGAACGCAAGCCGTTTGCACATTCTTGAAATCCCGCAACGGTGGAAGCAACTCGTCACAAGCAGGCTGTACATGCGGACAGCGTGGCGCGAACCCGCAACCAGGAGGTGGGTTCAACATATTTGGCGGAAATCCCAAGATCGGTTGGAGCCGATCTACGCCTTCTTGCGGCAACGAAGCGAGTAAACCGCGTGTATACGGATGGCTTGGTTGTTCGAACATTGAGGTCACGGAGCCAGTCTCTACATTGCGTCCTGCGTACATCACATTGACTCGATCAGCAACGCGTGCGATGACGCCAAGATCGTGGGTAATCAGTACGACCGCAGTGCCGAACGTTTGTTGAACACGCTGGATCACTTCAAGAATTTGGGCTTGTACGGTGACGTCGAGCGCAGTAGTCGGTTCGTCTGCAACCAAAACTTTTGGATTATTAGCAATGGCCATTGCGATTACCACACGCTGGCGCATGCCACCAGAAAACTCATGTGGATATTGCCGTGCCCTTTCATCAGGCTGCGGTATTCCAACGATGTCCAACAGCTCGACCGCCTTTGCAAATGCCGTCTTCTGCGAAATCTTTTGATGTGATTGCAGCATCTCTACGATTTGATCGCCTACGCGGTGCACGGGGTTGAGTGCCGAAAGAGGATCTTGGAAAATCATGGAAAGTAGGCGCCCCCTGACAGAGCGCAGAATCTTTGGCGAGGCGCCAATTAATTCCTGGCCATTCAATACGACAGAGCCAGTGACATGGGCACGTTTAGGCAACAATCCCATTGCGGCGAGAAACGTAACCGATTTGCCAGAGCCCGACTCGCCAACCACACCAACAATCTCACCAGCGTGCACGTCAACGTCCACGCCCCGTACAGCCGTAAGCGGCCCGGCCGGAGTGGCGAAGGTAACGCTCAGATCACGTACCGAAAGAACCAATTCGGACATCATTCGCCCCTATCCAAACGGGGGTCGGTCGCGTCTCGCAACGCATCGCCAATGAAGTTGATGCAAAGAGATATCAAGACCAAAGCAACGCAGGGGAAAACCGCTATCCACCAATAGCCAGTCTGAACCGCACCCTTAGCACCGCCTACTAAGACACCAAGCGAAGTGGCACCATCTCCGGCTTGTGGTCCATAACCGAAGAAGGCCAGCGTCGCCTCCGCAGTGATTGCACCAACAACCGAAAACGTCAGGGCCACCATGATTGGGCCAACAGAGTTTGGCAAGAGGTGACGCATGATGATGTACCGACGGGTTGCTCCTACAGCCCGCGCAGCCTCTATGAACTCGCGCTCTTTCAACGCCAGAATCTGACCACGAACAATACGAGCAACACCCATCCAACCGAAGATTGCTAATAAAAACACAATGAATCGGATTGATGACTTATCACCGATAATCGGCGAAAGCCAGCTGACAGCCCCAATGGTATTTCGAACAACTAAGAGAGCGACCAAAAATGGAAAAGCGAGAAACAAGTCGGTTACGCGCATAACGATGTCATCAAACTTTCCACCCCTGAAGCCCGCTACTGCGCCGATCAAACACCCGATCGCAACCGAAATGATCGCGCTAGAAGCACCGATTATCAGCGAAACCCTGATCCCAAAAATCAATCGGCTATACAGGTCGCGACCGATGTCGTCTGTTCCCAACCAAGCAATCCCCTGTGGCGGCAGAAATGTGTTGGGTGGCAGTTTTACTGCCTCGTTAACTCCGTAACGAGCGGTGATTGGTGAAAGAAAAACAAAGATAGTCAACACGCCGATGATGATGCTGCTCCCCACTGCCGCTTTGTGAGAGACAAAACGTCGGAAAGCCAATTGGCGCGGCGAGAGGCTTGCTATCTCAGTCAAGGCGAATCCTTGGATCCAAGAAGGCGTAGGAAACGTCCGCAATCAAGTTGAACAACAGCACCGACGCGACGACGATCACCATCCATGGCATGAGCAACGGAAAATCACCTTGATCAAAAGCCTTGAGAAAGTATTTACCCATACCCGGATAATCGAAAATATTCTCGGTGATGATAAGACCACCAACAATTGCCCCGATGTCTAACGCTGCGATTGTCGTTATCGGAATGAGGGCATTCCGGACTCCGTGTCGAAACAAAACCTGCCGCTCGCTGATGCCCTTTGAGCGCGCGGTACGCATGTAGTCGGAACTGAGGACATCTAGCAACGAAGAGCGCATGTAACGGCTGTACACCGCGATGATCTGAATCGCAACAACAAATGTTGGCAACGCCATGTGCTTCAGCATCAATAACAAATCGAAACCAGATTGACCCGGCGGATACACACCACTTGTTGGAAATAACGTACTCCCAAACCACTTACTCCAGTAAACCGCGAACAGTAATTGCAAGAGCACGGCCGAAATGTACGGAGGTATCGAGATGCCTACGAAAGCAGCCGTGTTCACACTGACATCTCGACGGCTGCCAGGCTTTAACGCAGCGAACATTCCAGCAGCAAGACCAAACACGATGCCGATGAAACTGGCGGCACTTCCCAATCGCAATGTGTTAGCGATTGCGTCCTTCAATGCCGGCCAAACTTCCCTGCTGCCCTTGATACTGCGGGGCCAGTTAAAGGTAACAAAATTCTTTAACCAATTGAGATACCCCAAAACGTAATTTGTATTCAATCCATTCAGCTTGCGGTACTGCTCAACTTTTGCGCGCGTTGCGCGGGGGTTGGTGCGTTTATAACTTTCGATTGGATCTGTGCCTAATCGAAGAGCCATGTACACCAAGAACGTAACAAGAAGGAGCGTCGGTATAGCCCACACTGCGCGACGGGCGATAAACCGAAACATGTGTCTCCCCTCTATGCGCAGACGGCGCGCGAACTACGTAAATCTACGTAATCCGCGCACCGTCGATGCGTATTGCCTATTTAGTAATTGTGCTTTAGAGCACTTCTACGGTTGCTTCGCCAGTCAACAAATTGGTGACTACGTAGTTTCCGTCGTTTGTTGTGGCATATGCGCCAGGGCTAACTGGGAATGCAGTCGTCCACACCATCCACGAAGAGTTTGCACACTCCGTGATTGGGTTGAGGCACTCTGGCCACTGTTCAGCAGCGATGACAATCTTTCCGTCACCGTCAACATCTGTCCACTGGTGGAAGTTGATGAAGGCTTGGTAGTTGTTCAACTCGCCATCGACTGGGCCGCCCACCTTGTCTGTGCGCCAGAAGCCCGACTTCGGGAACTGGAACAAAGGCAACATGATGTGATCAGCAGCCATCAGCTTGAGCGCGGATTTGATGTTGTCCGCGCGAACCGCTGGGTCTACCTCAACATCCGCCTTGTGGAGCAAGTCAGAAGCCTCGGCATTACACCAACCGGTGCTGTTCTGGCCGATGTTTCCATTGGCCTCTGTTGGGATCAAGTCACAAGCAAACGAGCTGGTGAGGTAAGCAGGGTCTGGTGGAGCCGTGCTGATGTACATAGCCAAGTCGTAATCCAATGCTGGTAAACGAGTCTGGAAGTAGCAAGCGGCGTCGCAGTTGTCTGCAACGACGTTGAAACCTGCAGCCTGTAGCAACGGAATCAGGTATGCCTGGGTATTTTCACGACGGGTGTTGCCCGTGTTGATTACCCAGCGAATCTTTGGCGATTCTGCACCATCCTTAGACCAGAGACCTTCGGCATTCTTTTCCCAGCCGTTGTCTTCCATCAATTTCGCTGCACCTTCGGCGTCGAAACCGCCAGCGAATTCATCGCCGTTGCAGTAAGTGCCTGGGACGATTGGACCACAATCCAACAACTTGGCGCTAGCCGAGATTGGAATGTAGATCTGCTCGAACAATGCGTCGCGATCGATTGACATTGAAAACGCCTGGCGGAAGATTGGGTCGGAGAACGGTCCGCACTTCTGCTGGAAGTAGAGCGCTTCGTAGTCTCCGCCGTACTGCACAGATGTGCTGATGTTGTCGGTGCCAACTGCCTCTTCGATGCCGCCGTAATACTGCGGGTAGATGAAGTCGACTTCTGCCGCCTTCAACGCTGCAATCTCGGTGTCGCTATCAGCCTTAGGTACCATGACGACCTTTGGCGTTACTGGCTTATCGGTGCCCCAGTAGTTTTCGTTTGGAACATAGACAACTTGGTCTGGGCTCCATGATTCCATCTTGTATGGACGACCCGAGTAAGGAAGCATGTCAGCGAAATCACCAGAAACGTCAGCCGAATTCTCGACTGCTGCAGCCTTAATGAGTCCTGAGAACAGGCCCTTGTACGGTGCGTAAACCGACTTGAGCGTTACAACGACTTGCTTGTCGCTGGTTCCGGCTTCAACTGCAGTTACTTGGTCGTAACCAGATGTCGAAATCGAGCCAGGTGTGTTGAGCGATGCATCCCAAGTTGCAGCAAAGTCGGCAACCGTGATTGGCGTGCCATCTTCCCAAACAGCTTCAGGAGCAATGTCATAAGTAATTTTCATTCCTGCACTGGCGGTTTCCGGTGCCGTGTAGTCGAATGTGCGTGTTGCACATGCGTCTAACGACGTGTAATCGCCACCATCGGATGTTGCACTGCCGCTGTCTTCGCTGCCACCGCACGCTGCCGCAATAAGCGACAACAACGCGAAACCAGCAACAACTTTGGCAAGTTTGTTGGTTTTTTTCACTATCGACCTCCCCGTCGAATTAGGTGAGACTTTCGCCCCATGTGCGGAGGCAGGGTGCCCCCACAAGTACTTTGAGGCTAACAGCAGGCCATTGGCTGTCTAAACCGATGAAAACTATTTAGTGCTAACGAAGGCGATATTGGATAATTCGTGCAAATTCTGCAGGGTCGAGGCTTGCCCCACCAACGAGCACGCCATCGATGTCTGGCTGGGACATAATTTCCACAATATTCGAGGCCTTTACGCTGCCGCCATATTGCAACCGAACATTCATTGCAGCCCGCTCCCCAAAAGATTCCAAGATTTGTGAACGGATAGCGCCTACAACCGCTTGCGCATCCCCCGCTGTCGCCGTCCGGCCTGTACCGATGGCCCAAATTGGCTCGTAAGCAATGATCATCTGCGCAACCTGTTCTGGCGTGCGGCCCTGCAACGCAGCCGAAACCTGACCCATCACTTTGGCTGTTGTTCGGCCCGTCTCGCGCTCGGTCAAGGTTTCCCCAACGCAAACTATTGGTGTCATGCCTGACTTGACTATCGAGACAATAAGGCGGTTGACATCTTCATCGGTTTGCCCAAACAATTCACGACGTTCACTATGCCCACAAATCACGTAACGAACATTGAGCTTTCCCAAGAAAGACGCTGAAACCTCTCCAGTAAATGCGCCCTTTTCTTCCCAGTGGCAGTGTTGCGCGCCGAGACCGATCCGCACTTCGTCCACGTCAATCAATGTTTGAACACTTCGAATATCGGTAAACGGCGGATGAATCGTAACTTCAACGCTGTTGTAATCATCTTTCGTCAACAAATAAGACAACTTCTGAACAAATTGAATTGCATCGAAATGATTGTGATTCATCTTCCAGTTACCACTAATAATTGGAATTCGACTTTGTGAATTACTTGACATTTGGTGCTCCTCGCAGCGCTGCTAAACCGGGCAAGTCGCCCAATTCCAAAAATTCCAAGGATGCACCGCCACCAGTTGAAACGTGATCAACTTCATCATCCAATTTGAACTGCGCAAGTGCGGCGGCTGAATCACCACCGCCAACGACAGTAAATGCCTTGGTGTCAGCAACCGCTTGCGCAACAGTTCGCGTACCTGCGGCAAAGCGCGCATCCTCGAACATGCCCATGGGACCGTTCCAAAAGACTGTTCTTGCATCCATGATGATGTCGGTAAACGCTGCGGCACTGCCCGGACCAATGTCGAGCCCTTTTGCGCCATTCGGCAAACGCACACCAAACGTGGCATACACGCCGTCGGCATCAAGACCAACTATGTCTTCGGGGAGATGGATCGGAACCTTTCCTTCCATCAGTTGGCGACAAGTGTCGATGTAGTCGGGCTCACACAACGAATCTCCGACTGGGTAACCCTTTGCTGCCAGAAACGTGAAACACATGCCGCCGCCAATAACCAAGGCATCGACACGCTCTTGTAGCGCCTTGATTACTGCAAGCTTGTCACTCACTTTCGAACCGCCGAGAACAGCCACGAAAGGCCGAGCCGGTTTTTCGCGCATGCCACCAAGAATCTCTACTTCGCGTTGAAGCAACCTGCCAGCAGCAGACGGCAACGTCTTCGGCGGGCCCACAATCGATGCATGCTCACGATGAGCAGCACCGAAAGCGTCATCGACATACATGTCGATTCCTTCAATCAGCTGCTCCACGAACCGTGGGTCATTCTTTTCCTCGCCCGGATTGAAACGCAAATTCTCGAGCAACTCAACACCCGGCGCAAGTTGCTGAAGGCGCTCACGAACTGGGCTCATCGAATACTTCGGCAACGGCACACCTTTTGGACGACCAAGATGGCTGGCGCACACAACCTTTGCCCCACCCTCAACGAGGTAGTTGATCGTTGGAAGCGCGGCGCGAATTCGGAAATCGTCGGTGATTACGCGTGCATCGTCTGCGCCGCTCATGGGAACATTGAAATCCGTTCTAACGAGGACCGTCTTGCCCCTAATATCTCCGAGGTCTTCGAGCGTTGGTACCGATGCCACTGAACGCAATTACTTGGTAGCGCCGACGTGCTTGGTGAGGTCGACCAAACGATTGGAGTAACCCCACTCATTGTCGTACCAACCAAGAACCTTTACCAGAGTGCCCATGCTCATGGTGAGATCACTATCGAAAACACAGCTATGCGCGTTTGTAACGACGTCACTAGAAACAATCGGCGCCGTTGTGTATTCGAGCACACCCTTCAGAGGGCCGTCAGCAGCCTTTTTGAATGCCGCATTGATTTCATCCTTCGTCGCAGCCTTCTTAAGCACGGCCACAAAGTCGGTGATTGAACCGGTTGGCACAGGAACGCGAAGGGAGGTTCCGTCGAGCTTCCCCTTCATCGATTCGAGAACCAAACTTGTTGCTCGCGCAGCACCAGTGCCTGTTGGTGTGATGTTTATTGCTGCACCGCGCGCCCTGCGCAAATCGCTGTGAGGGCCGTCAACCAATTGTTGATCACCCGTATATGCATGAACCGTGGTCATTAAGCCTTGTTCGATACCAAAAGCGTCATCGAGCACTTTCACCATCGGAACAAAGCAGTTGGTCGTGCAACTTGCGTTTGAGATGACCTGATGCTTCGAGCGATCGAAATCCTGGTGGTTGATTCCATAAACGAATGTTGCGTCTGCCCCCGTTGAAGGTGCGGAGACAATCACCAATGGGGCGCCCGCATCCAAATGGGCTGCGGCCTTATCTCGATCGGTGAAAAAACCGGTTGATTCGATGACGACGTCAACTCCAAGCGCCTTCCAAGGGAGGTCCTTCGGGTCGCGATGTTGAAGAACTTTCAACAACTTGCCATCGATCATGATGCCATCATCGGCAGCCTGAATATCGTTCGGCAGTATGCCGAGCACCGAGTCGTACTTGAGCAAGTGAGCCATCGTCTTCAGCGAACCGAGGTCGTTGACCGCCACAATCTCAATTGGGGCTTGCGCTGCTTGAACTGCTCGAAAGAAGTTACGACCGATACGGCCAAAACCATTGATACCGACGCGAATTGTTGAAGTTGCCATAGGTGAAAACAATAGTCGGAACCGACCGATCACCCCTATCGGGTGATGTCTCGGTGGGTCAGTCGCGGACGGAAACCTGATGACAAAAGCCACTTACACAGTTGTTCGGCAATAGCAACCGAGCGATGCCTCCCGCCAGTACAACCAATTGCAACCGTCAGGTAGCTCTTGCCCTCGCTTCGATATGCAGGAACCAATAAGTCCAACATGCCGTACAAGCGATCTAGGAACTCTCGCGAAATATCCTGACCTAAAACAAATTCACTCACCGCGTCGTCTTGCCCCGTAAGCGGTCGCAAGTGCTCGTCCCAGTGCGGGTTCGGTAGGAACCGGACGTCAAATACGAGGTCCACGTCTAGCGGCAGACCATGTTTGTACCCAAACGATACGACAGAAATTTGCATGGTGTCTGCAGCGGAGCCTCCTGCAAACTGTTCGACAATCTGTGTCTTCAACTGATGAACGTTCAAAATCGTCGTGTCAATAACCAAGTCGGCCGCACCCTTGACAGAGTCGAGAAGCAAACGCTCTTGACTGATGGCGTCCTCAACGCTGGATGCCTGTGCGCTCATTGGGTGTTTACGTCGTGTGGCGCCATACCTTCGTACAAGTTCTGGCGTGGATGCATCTAAGAACAGAATTCGCACACGATGCCCTGCTTCGCGCAAACGATGAACGGTTGCAACTGCATCGCTTTGCTGGCCAGCGGTACCAACGACGAGAGCTAGCTGATTTTGTTCCGTTGGGCCATAGCCCGCCAACTCGACAACTTTGTCAATCAGCGCAATCGGCATGTTGTCTACGACGAACCAACCCAAGTCCTCTAGATCGTCGGCGGCCTGAGAACGACCAGCACCCGATAGACCCGCGATCAACAGAATGTCAGCCACTAGTGGTGAGGCTACCTACGGAGATGCTCAAACACCGCGATAGCAACCGAATCCGGTAGCCACGACAAAGCCCGAAGTTGGTCGAGGCTTGCCAATTTAACGCCTGGCGCACCACCGAGTTCCTTCAACAACCGTTTACGCCTACCTTCGCCAAGGCCGCTGATGCCATCAAGCAGGCCTTCCTTCATGCGCTTGCCGCGAAGCTTTCGGTGAAACGTATTTGCAAACCGATGTGCCTCGTCGCGAATTACTTGGAGCATGAACAGTGCATCACTTGTGCGGCCCAAAACTATCGGCGCATCAGAACCCGGGATGAATACTTGCTCGAACTGTTTTGCCAAGGACGCAACAGGAATCTCATCAGCCAAGCCGAGCGACCGAACTACGTCTATCGCTACCGAGAGTTGACCCTTACCGCCGTCTACCAAAAGCAATTGAGGAGCATAGGCAAAACGACCGGGTGTAACTCCCCGCTCGTTTACGGGCATGTCGCGTTCCTTCACGTAGGCCGAAAGTCGACGGGTTAGCACTTCACGCATTGCCGCATAGTCGTCATTGCCGGCCACATCCTTTATCTTGAACCTTCGATACTCCTTCTTCGACGGCAGACCATCCTCAAGCACAACCATGCTGCCGACATAATCGGTTCCGTGCAGGTGGGCCATGTCATAACACTCAATACGAAGTGGAACTTGTGGAAGCCGCAACGCTGTTTGCAGTTCGGTTAACGCGCGGGTACGGCTGTCGTGATCGGTAGCTCGCCTCATACTGTGCCGTTTGAGTTCCTGCTGAGCGTTATGCGTAACCGTTGCAAGCAATTCACGTTTGTCGCCTCGAAGTGGCACGTGGGTATGGACAGCCGAACCGCGCAACTCACTCAGCCACGATTCGATCGCATGCAGGCTCTCTGGCTCGCAAGGCACGAGCACCGTCTTCGGTATGCCAAGTGCGGGCTCTTCGCTGTACATGGTCTCAAAAATTCGATCCAACAGACGAGGGGTAGTGACGTCTTCCACCTTCTCCAACGAAAAACCGTTCCTGCCAATGACTCGGCCTCTTCTCACGAAGAACACCTGAACCGAAGCAGTGAATTCGTCTTCTGCGATACCCACTACGTCCATGTCGTCGGCGACATCACCGACCATTAATTGTCTTTCTAAAACATGAGCGATGGCAGTCAGACGATCGCGAATTTTCGCCGCGCGCTCGAACTCTTGGTGCTGCGATAGCTCCAGCATCTCCTTTTCAAGCAATTCAACCACTTCTTGGTTGTCTCCGTTGAGGAACTTTGTCAACCGTTGAATGTGAAGCGAATAATCGTCTTTCGTGACTTCGCCCACGCACGGACCGCTGCATTTCTCGATATGAAACAAAAGACAGGGTCTATTGAGACGTTGGTGCTCTTTGAATTTGTTGTTTGAACAGGTGCGAACTGGAAACGTTCTAAGTAAATGCTCGAGAGTGTCACGTATGGCACCGGGATGGACATATGGCCCGAAATACCTCACGCCACGCTTTCTCTTGCCACGAAACACGGTTGCTCGAGGCCACTCCTCGTCCATCGTGATGGCCAAAAATGGAAAACTTTTGTCGTCTTGCAATCTGATGTTGAACCTTGGGCGGTGCTCTTTGATCAAACTGAATTCGAGCAATAGTGCTTCTACCTCGTTGCGTACTTCGATCCATTCCACCTTTTGCGCCGCTGCCACCATGTTTGCGGTACGTGGATGAAGCGTCTGCGGGTCGGCAAAGTAACTCGAGATTCGAGAACGCAGATTAAGAGCCTTACCAACATAAATAACGCGCCCAGTGGAATCACGAAATTGGTAGGAACCCGGAGTGTCCGGAATTGTTCCTGATGGACGTTGCATAAACCGAACGCTATTTCAACAAAGGCAGCAAGAATTTGCCCGTGTAGCTGCCCTTCACTTTTGTAACAGCCTCAGGCGTGCCCTCGGCAACAATCTTGCCTCCGCCGTTGCCGCCCTCTGGCCCCATGTCGATCAGCCAGTCGGCTGTCTTGATTACGTCGAGGTTGTGTTCAATCACGAGCACGGTATTCCCCTGATCAACTAAACGCGCAAGGACTGTGAGCAGACGCCGAACATCTTCAAAGTGCAATCCCGTTGTTGGTTCATCCAACAGATAGATGGTGTGGCCCGTGCCTCGTTTTGCAAGCTCGGCGGCAAGTTTCACTCGCTGAGCTTCGCCACCCGACAAGGTGGGAGCAGGTTGACCGAGGCGAACATAACCAAGACCGACATCTACGAGTGTCTGCATGTGCCTGGAGATGCGAGGTTGGTTGGAAAAGAAATCGACTGCTTCTGCTATCGGCATATTCAGCACGTCTGCGATGTTCTTATTTTTGAACGTTACGTCGAGTGTGTCGCGGTTATAGCGAGCGCCCTTGCAAACTTCGCAGGGCACGTAAACATCTGGGAGGAAATGCATTTCAATCTTGATTGTTCCATCGCCCGAGCAAGCCTCGCAGCGGCCACCAGGAACATTGAAACTAAATCGACCTGGCTGATAGCCACGCACCTTCGATTCAGGAGTCGTGGAAAATAGCTTTCTGATGTCGTCAAACACGCCCGTATAAGTCGCTGCATTAGAACGAGGAGTTCTGCCTATCGGCGACTGATCCATGTCGATCACTTTGTCCAACTTGCCAACGCCGTCAACGGCCGTGTGCTTACCCGGAGCATCCTTGGACTTATAGATCTTTTGCATGAGCGAGGGAAGCAAGATGTCTCGAACCAACGTGCTCTTTCCGCTGCCCGACACACCCGTTACGGCAACAAAACATCCAAGCGGAATCTTCGCAGTGATGTTTTGTAGGTTGTGCTCTCGGGCGCCCCGGATCGTCAACCAGTCGGTCCCTGTAGGTCGTCGGTCTTTTGGCACTGGGATACTTCGCTTGCCGCTGAGGTACTGGCCAGTAATTGAACCCGCTGCTTTGTAGATACCTGGAACGGGCCCGCTGTACACGACCTCGCCACCGTGTTCGCCTGCACCGGGGCCAATGTCAACAACCCAATCGCTCGCGCGAATTGTGTCCTCATCATGCTCGACAACCAAAACCGTGTTGCCCAAATCTCGCAAACGGACAAGAGTTTCAATGAGCCGATGGTTATCGCGTTGGTGAAGTCCGATCGAAGGCTCGTCTAATACATACAGAGTTCCAACTAGCCCTGAACCGATTTGGCTTGCTAAACGAATTCGCTGTGCCTCACCACCTGCGAGCGTTGCGGCAGGCCGAGAAAGTGTCAGGTAATCAAGCCCTACATCTAAAAGGAATCCCAGGCGTGCATTCACCTCTTTAGTAATTCGTTCAGCAATCATCGTGTCGCGATCGCCCAACACCAGTTCCTTCAGGAACGCAGCAGACTCGGCAATCGACATGTCGCACACCTGGCTAATGCTGTGTTTGTTTACCTTCACGGCCAAAGATGACGGACGCAGCCGCTCCCCTTTGCATGCCGGACAGTCGGCCTCTCGCATGTAGCTCTCAAACTGTTCGCGAGCGTTGTCGCTTTCGGATGACTCATGTCGACGCTTGATCCATGGAATGACGCCCTCATAGGCGGTGCTGTATTCACGAGTTCGGCCATAACGATTCTTGTACTTCACCATCATCGAATCGCCGACACCATTGAGCACCAAATTGCGGTGTTTTTCAGACAGCTTCGACCAAGGTTTGTCCAAGTCGATGTTGTACTCCTCGGCAACGGCCTCAAGCATCCTGGTGAAATACTGAGTGTGCGCAGACCTCCATGGCGAGATCGCGCCTTCGTTGATACTCATTCCGGCATCCGGGACAATGAGATCAACATCAACTTCAAACTTCGTTCCTAGCCCCAGGCAAGACTCACATGCTCCGAAGGGAGAGTTAAACGAAAAATTACGTGGGGCTAATTCGTCGTAGCTGGTGCCGCACTTCGGACAAGCGAGGTGCTGACTAAACGTGATTGTCTCACCCTGCTCGTCAGGGTTTTTTGCGTTCATGATCTCGACTTCAGCAACGCCCTCTGCCAGCTTCAACGCTGTTTCGAGGCTGTCCGTCAAACGTCGAGAAATAGAACCCTTTCGTACGAGACGATCGACAATTACTTCGATGCTGTGATTCTCGTAACGAGCAAGTTTTTGATCCTGCTTGAGAAACTCCGAAATTTCGACAGTGACACCGTCTACACGAGCGCGTGAATAACCCTGCCCCATGAGATCGTTCAGCAGAGTTTCGTATTCGCCTTTTCGCCCCCTGACCACTGGCGCGAGAATCTGAAATCGCGTTCCGTCCTCAAGTTCCATAATTCGATCGACGATCTGCTGCGGGGTCTGGCGCTGCAATTGCGCGCCATCTTTCCAGCAGTGCTGAATTCCGATGCGCGCCCACAACAAGCGCAAATAGTCGTATACCTCGGTGATGGTTCCAACTGTTGAGCGGGGGTTCTTAGATGCGGTCTTCTGATCTATGGAGATTGCTGGCGAAAGGCCCTCGATCACGTCTACGTCGGGCTTATCCATCTGCCCGAGAAACTGACGGGCATACGAGCTCAACGACTCGACATAGCGACGCTGACCTTCTGCGTAAATTGTGTCGAAGGCCAAGCTGCTTTTACCGGACCCAGAAAGCCCGGTGAGGGCAACGAGTTTGTCGCGCGGAATAACGACCGAGATGTTTTTTAGGTTGTGTTCCCGAGCACCACGCACGGAAATCGTGTTAGCTGCGACTGATGGCGCCTTTGGGGAGGTCTTCTTTGCAGCAGCCATAAAGGGAAGACTAGTGATTGGCTATTGAGCGTCGCGTAGTTCGCGGCGCAAATCTTTAACTTCATCTCGCAACCGAGCGGCATATTCGAACTTCAATTCGGTTGCGGCCAGATTCATTTCCTCTTCTAGGGTTGATATCAATCGGGCCAATTCCTGTTGTGGCAATGTTCGCAACTCGTTGACAACTTTTGCTCTTTCTCGATCGCGCCGATCCTGGCGGCCAGGCGCTTTCATGCCTTCAGAGGGTCGAAGAACCGACAAAATATTGCCGACGGCCTTACGGATGGTCTGGGGATCGATGCCATGCTCCGTGTTGTACGCGATCTGTTTCGCTCGGCGCCGTTGTGTCTCGCCAATGGCTTTCTCCATTGCGGCTGTTCGTTTGTCGGCGTACATGACCACCTGGCCATTCACGTTTCGTGCCGCACGCCCGATCATCTGAATAAGCGATGTCTGGCTTCGCAAGAAACCTTCCTTGTCTGCGTCAAGAATGGCAACGAGAGATACTTCCGGAAGGTCGAGGCCTTCTCTCAGCAAATTGATGCCGACGAGGACATCAAATTCTCCTAGGCGAAGGTCGCGCAAGATTTCGATGCGCTGAATGGTGTCAACATTGGAATGCAGGTAGCGGACTTTCAACCCTTGCTCGATGAGATACTCGCTCAAGTCTTCGGCCATCTTCTTGGTAAGCGTCGTAATCAAGATTCGGTCGCCAACCGCAATTTTTTCGTGGACCATAGCGATGATGTCATCGATTTGACCCTTGGTTGGCCGCACAATCACCTCGGGGTCGACAAGGCCAGTCGGACGAACGATTTGTTCGACAACCTGCTGGCTCGTTTGCAACTCGAAAGGAGCTGGTGTTGCGGACAAGAAGATGCACTGGTTGAGACGCTCCATTGTTTCTTCGAAACGCAACGGGCGATTATCCGCAGCGGAAGGAAGTCTGAAACCGTGTTCAATAAGTGTCTGCTTGCGGCTTCTATCTCCGGCAAATTGGCCATGTAGCTGCGGAATAGTCACGTGCGACTCGTCCATCACAAGCAAGTAGTCATCAGGAAAATAGTCCAGCAACGTAAACGGGGGTTCTCCCGGTTTTCGACCATCTATGTGCATTGAATAGTTCTCGATGCCGTTGCAGTAGCCAACTTCGGCCATCATCTCCAAGTCGTACTGTGTTCGTTGCCGGATTCGCTGCGCTTCGAGCAACTTCCCCTCTTGCTCGAATTGCTTAAGTTGCAACTGCAACTCTTTTTCGATTCCCAGAATCGCCTTGCGCATGCGTTCGTCACCAGCAACATAGTGAGTTGCCGGAAAGATAAGAACTTCGTTCAAAACCTGAATCGTCTCGCCGGTAAGTTGGTCGACAACAGTTATTCTCTCGACAGTGTCACCAAACATCTCGATACGAGTGACGGTCTCGTCATATGCCGGCTGTATCTCGATGGTGTCTCCACGGACTCGGAAGTTGCCCCGACCCAATTCGATGTCATTTCGGTCGTACTGCAAATCCACCAAACGCTTAAGAATGCTGCGCTGGTCGTAATCGACTCCAACGTGCAACTCCAGCAGATTTCCGCGATATTCCTCGGGGTTACCCATTCCATAGATGCAACTAACAGACGCGACAACGATCGTGTCGCGACGAGTCAACAAGGCTGCCGTTGCAGAATGTCGAAGCCTGTCAATTTCGTCATTGATCGAAGAATCCTTTTCGATAAATGTGTCGCTAGAGGGAATGTACGCCTCGGGCTGGTAGTAGTCGTAATAACTGACGAAATACTCGACTCTGTTCTTTGGAAAAAACTCTTTCATTTCTTGTGCCAATTGTGCAGCGAGGCTCTTGTTTGGAGCGAGTATCAACGTAGGGCGCTGAATCGATTCGATAGTCCACGCGATGGTTGCGGATTTACCCGAACCAGTGATGCCCAACAAAGTCTGAAAACGATCACCACGCTCGATCCCCGCCGACAACTGGGCGATGGCTCGCGGCTGATCGCCTGCAGGTGAATATTCTGAAACCACTTCGAAGCGTGGGCCATTGCTTTCAGATGACATCAAAT